>JACRFF010000071.1 GCA_016218005.1 Ignavibacteriales bacterium | reverse complement strand
TATTGCCTTACATCCCCTGCGTGAGCGGGGAAAAAGTTAAGCGAGTCAGGTGTTTGTGCCATCGCAAACGAAGTGAACGCAATCAATGAAAAAACTGTCCGGAATATTTTCATTGTCATATTTTTCTTTGGGGTTTATCCCGTTTAATGGACAAAGAGCTAAGCCCGCACGAATCTCAGACTGCAAATGATGCTTTTTGTATAGGGGTCATACGGTTCTTCATTGTGGCGGCCTCTCTTCCGTTGAAGTTCTCACAATCACAAACTTACCCACCTTGTTTCCCATATCGCTTTGCACCACGTAGAGGTAGACGCCGCTGTAAACCAGTTGATTGTATTCCGTCACCTGATTCCACGGCTCCTCGGAAGTACCATCCGTATGATGGAGAGTCTTGACCAGATCGCCGGTCATCGTATAGATCTTGATGGTGCATACAGGCGGAATGTTGATGAACATGATCTTGTTCGGCTCACCCGGATAGTTGTATTGCACCGAGAGGTCATGGTAAGGATTGGGCACAACTTTGATGTTAGCGAGAGTGGGCACGGGCACCTTGGTTAAGTACGGATGAACCGGCTGGGTCCGTTGCATCATGTTCCAGTATTTGCCCGACTCTAAACTTACTCCCGGCTCTTCCCAATTCTGTGTGCCATCGTCATACGCAGTGACGTAGTAGAAGTAGGCAAACCCTCGCTGCACCGTTGAATCCCGATAACTGGTCGTAGCGGGAATGCCGCTCTTTCCACCGCACTCCCAAATCTTGACAAAACCTGTATCGTTTCTGCCTGTTGCCCGATAGACACGATAGCCCGCAAAATCTTTCACCTTTGTATCAGGGTCCAGCTCCTGCGAGACATCAGACCACTCCAGCAACACTGATCTTTCCCCGGCAGTAACTTTCAGGTCGGGTGCAGGCGGCGGGTCTGGAGCGTCAAACGGATTTCGGGCTGCCTCGATGTTTGCAAAGTATCTCCGCGTAGCAGTGCCGAAGACCTTGAACAAACGCTCACGGCCTGCTTTGGCGATGATCTCGTTTTTCTCTTTGTCCGTAATACCCGTGCCGCCATTGCGCCACTGCCACCACAGACGGCCATATCGGATACACTCACTAACAGTTAATCCATTGACCCCCACCAACATCACCCAGTGCACTTTGCTCATATAAGGCATGTCATACGGCCCAATCACATTGAAGGAATTTGGTGCGGCAACATTGAGGGGATCGTTAGGCTCCGTAAAACCCATCTCTTGTGGACTCGCCAGGTGCTTACCGGTGAAGTAAAACTCATACGCCTGCTGCTGCGATGTGAAGCGGACATTCCCCGGACGCCACACCGTGCTGTAAGGTTGAGTCAGGTCGTTCGTTATGTCGTTTACACTCTTGTCCGCGTGCAAAATTCCCATGCCAAAATATTGCGGCGAGAGAAATTGTCCCTGTCCCGGCGTCTGCTCGACAAATCCGCTGTTCTCGTCCGGATCTCCTGTGTCGTCAATGCCAGCATGTCTATTGTTATCACCATCCCAAGTTATGAAGACACGGAGTGAATCGGCTAACGGATTGCCAGCAGGACGTAGAGGAGTTCCCGAGCCGATGAAATCACGATAATTCTCTCCGTAGTATTCCACCCAGTCATCATTATTGTCTTCCCAGATCGCCGAATTCTGTGTACTCCCCTCAAAACTGACACAGGGCCGAATCCCGTAGGCGAAACAGACATCATACAGGTGCTGGTTGCGGTATTCCAACACGCTCTCGTCGCCAAACGCATTGCCATTGTTGAGGGCGACAAAATCATAATAGAAGTAGCTGTCGGCATTGCCGCAGGCGTAAGCATAGAGTGTTTGCTCGATGGTGATACCTGTTTCGAAGGAATAACGGATCATGAGCTTGGCATCGGAGACCAGGCTGGGGTCAATCTCGTCATAACTTTGCCGCGGCGCTTGCACAATGCCGTCAACAATCGTCGTTGGCGGCTTACGGCGAAGGACGAGCTTGAATTTCAACGGTATTACCGCGCTCTTGGAACCCGCCGGATGCACCATCGTGCTCGGGTTAGCGGCGCCAACAACATACGGATAGGTCGTGCCAGTGTATTCTTTCCAGTTCTTCATACCATAACAGAGTGAGACCGCGCGTGCGCTGCCATTCATCAATCTCACCTCGCCTTGTAGCTTCTCCCGCCAATGGTTGCCGGGCCACGCGTAGGACTGTTCCCAGCCGCCGCTGCCATCGTTCTCTTCGGTATGCCACAGCTCGCCAATCCAAAGATTTTTTGTTTGGGCACGCATGTCCGTGGGCGTTAAGAGAATTAACGTCGTAAACGCTGTGAGGAGCTTGCCGTTTTTGCCGGACATCATCACCTCCTGCACTTCTCCGGGTGCTTGTTCATGGCTGGAAAGTGAGTGAAAACCGATTCACCACACCAAGCGCACCGAAATTCGTGACGGCATAGTCAAACTGTAAGCCTACGCCTACAAGTGTAGCTTTCAATCCGAAGCCTGCACTAAAGCTTTCTTCATCATAGTTCAGCTTGTACCCGCCGCGCAAGGCAACGGTCTGGTCAAAAACATATTCCAGTCCAAAATGGACCCGCTCGGAATAATCCTTCGGATGCAGACCGTCAATAGCCAGGGTAAGCACATGGCTGCCGGCATCAGGAAAAAGGAATTCATTAAGGTCGACGGCTGCACCGAATCTGAAGGTGAGTGGAAGCGGCCTATTCGCAAAGTTCTGTACCGACATGCCAATACGGATATTGTTGAAACCGAAGTTGTAGAACGTCCCAAAGTCATAAGCCACTGCCTCGTTCTCGTTTTTTATGTCGCGAGTAGTCTCGAACTGTGTACCGATGTACTGCCAAACATGGCTGGTTCCCAGGTCCTGATACGCATATTTCACTTGTCCGCCGATGAAGAATCGGTCGGTAATTCTCGTCGCGTAGCCGAGTCCTACCGCATACTCACCGACGGAGAACTCACCCTGGCTGATATAGCCCTCCCATGCGTGAGCATCCACCACGGTGCGCTCCATTGTGCCATAGTTAACGTTGATATAATTTACCGTGAAGACACCGAACCGCCCGGTATTGTACGAGAGAACACCTGCTTTGTGGTTAATATCAGCGATCCAATTGGTTTGGTTCACCACGAAATTGAATCCTTGCACCGCGGCACAACCGGCCGGATTATAAAAGATGGAGTTAGGCTCTCCGCCCAATGCCGTAAAGGCATCACCCATTGCGGCGGCTCGAGCACCAATGCCCAGTTTGAGAAACTGCATCTTGACCTGAGCAACTTTCTTCATCTGCGCGTTTGCAACGAATAGACAACTGAACACGATGATGAAAAAGATGGTCAGCCCCGAGGGGATTTTCAATTTTCTTTTCATGCTTCCCCCTCCGAGTTATCAACGCGGGGTGGTTCTTGCCTGGGCGTATCTACTCAGCCACAAAGGATCAAACGGTTTGAATTTCTCGGTCATACTTCTTTTGTGTCTTCTCCGCGGAGGTCTCTCAGCTTCTGGCTGAGAGACTTGTGGCTGTTCCTATTACCGAAGTGACTGAGTTACGCCTGGGCATTAGAAGTCCATATTAAATCGTAGGCCGAAAAACACTGTCACGGGACCGCCCACACGGTAGATGTAATCCTCCCCGGGTTTTTCTTTTGGACGCACAATATGAGAAGCTTCATAGTGCCCCACCCGATCACCCGGCTGCAAAGAAGCATAGTAATTATATTTTTCACTTCCGGGACTCTCAGCAAGCCCATTAAGCACACCGACATTGAGGAGTGTACGAGAAAACAGATTGTGAACATCACAATAGAAAACCAACCGTGCCCCCCCTACTTTGATTGCTTTGCTGATAAAGTAATCATTGCTGAAGGAACTTGCGTTTTGGAGATTGTTGCGTATGAATGGACTATTCGTAGGATTCCACGTAAACTTGCCCCCTTCCGACCAGGAGAGAATCGCATTGATTCTCCATCCCCCAAAGAGATTGATGCCGAAAAGATCCGACCCCCAGTCCTGTGGTGTATGGAGATCGATATTGGCAAGAAAACTCGGAGTCCAGTCCCAAAGCACTTCATCGGGGTAAGAGAATTTCGAATAGGTCGGAACATTCAGGGGATCTCCTTCAACAAACCGATTTTCAAATCCGATCTCACCACGTTTTTGTCCGCGCACCTCGGTCTGAATCCATCCCGTCAAGAATTCTCCTATTCTCTTGTATACTCTGAACTCCAACCCAATAATATCCTGATACGCTTTATTCTCCCAGGTGTAATACCGCCGCGTCGGATTCGGGGAAAACACATTCTGATAATACACCAAGCCCAGTTCATCCGTCACGTCCTTATAGTAGATCGCTGAGTGGATGAGATATTCGTCAAACAAGACCTGTTCATAGCCTAACTCGTATTGCACGGTTTTTTGCGGCTTCAAATTGGGATTCCCTCGCCACTCTGTCGGCGCATACATACTAGGATGCGGCAAGAACCCGTAGCGATACGTATTGTTAGGGGCATTATAGGAGTGTCCGTAATTGAAATAAATTTTGCTCGTTGCCGTCATGGGATGGGAAATGCCCAAGCGCGGACTGATGCGAACATACTTCGTGCTGGGTTCGTGGCGCATACTATCGAGATTCGTCCATACGCTATCTTTATACCAGTAGACTGAGAACGGGTCATTTGCATCGTACGCTATGCTGTTGGCATCAAAGTACTCCGCACGCGCGCCGAAGTTGAAAATAAGATTCTCGAATTCGATTCGGTCCTGAAAGTATAGGGCACCGTATCGAGGGGATTCCGTATAGCGGATAGCGCGGTCCTCATAGGAGGTCCTTATTTCATAGTAATCGCGGTAGATCTTATTCTGATTGAGATAAAAGCCTGCCTTGATCAGATGATATTTATTCACCTGACTGGTGAAGTCTCCGCGGATGTTCCAGCTCCAGCCACTGGATTGATCTCGCTCTTTCGCCGATTCGTTCAGATTGACCTTTCCAACCCGGTCGCTAATGCTGTAGCCCGGAGTCACCCAGCCGTTAGGCGTCTCATCGTACCATGAACCGGGTAACCAAATCCTGTCGCCGCGATAGAGTGTCATATCCTTCACGATATAGTGCCTGGTCGTTGGATCCCAATAGCCATGAACTCTGAGTGAATCCGATTGAATTTCGTAAAACTCATCAGGTATGTACTTGATCTTGGTGGTATCCCGCGCCGGTGCATGACCGAAGTCATACTTGCGGTCCATACGAGACACTCGAAGTTCGTAGAACGTGTTTGGCGATAGCGTATGCACGAAGTTCAGTCCCAAATTCGTTGTTCTGATCTCGCCAAGAGGATACGCGGCATTCCCATACGTGCCGCCGCCACCCTCGCGCATGACAAAAGCATCATCGCCCTGTTGCTGGTTGGTCACACCGGTTCCCGATTCGTGGGCAAGCATCCCCAAGACCGTGAGACGCATAGATGGCGCAAGGCGATACGTGAGCTTCAGCATTGTGTTGTCTTCACCAAAATGATCGCGGTAGCCCGGATTCGCATACGCGTCATACTTTGTTCGGTGTGAAAGCACAAAATTCATATTCTCGAACAAAGGACCGAACAGTGGCAGCGTTCGGCCTGGCATAGGACCACTGAGAGTCGCATCAACAATGTAATCAGGGAGACGTCCTTCCGTGCGGCCTCGATGCTGCCATCGCCAGAGTTCCCGGTTCTGGTTGGGGGACATATCATTAGTAGAATCACGGTCTGCAAGAGCCCTTTCGGAAAATTTGGCCCATCCCTCGAATTTGTCTTCCGGTAGAGGAAACATCTGGGCTAGCCGTACTGAGTCCATAGAGATATCGCTGCCGTAGATAAGGTAATTCTTGTCCTCAAGATAGCGTTTCGGCCCAGCATATTTGTAAGCAGGCTTACTGTATCGGGCATCAAAGGATAGGGAATACCGGTCACTGCCTTCAGTCGTAATGACGTTGATGATTCCTGAACGCAGATCTCCGTATTCAGCCAAGAACCCGCCGGTTTGAATGGAAATTTCCTCAATCGACGTTCGGTTATATGAGAGGAAGGGCACATTGAAGATATTGTCTTTGAGAGAAAATCCATCGAGGTAAGCCATAACCTGATCGGAGCCGCCGCCTCGGATATTCACCTTATTATCGTAGGAGCTTACCGATACACCAGGGGTTAAGTTAATGATCTGCTGAACATCGTTCACTGGCAGATCTTTGGCCTCTTCCTGGGTAATGATAATTCGGCTCGAAGAAACATCCCGTTGAATCATCTCCCTCTTGGCCGTTACGGTGACGGCCTGCATCTCCAGCGCCCGGGGCCTCAACGAGAAATCGATGGTTACTGTCCTGTCGAATTCTACCCGAACGTCGGTGATCATCTTTTTCTCATACCCGACCATTGACGCTGTCAGTGCGTAAACCCCCGGTGGGACGTTGAGAATGTAGTAGAAGCCATCCAGATCCGTTGCAGCCCCCATAGGAACATCAGATTTTATGACCTCTCCGTTTCTCCAATAGCCTTCGAGGATCACATTCGCTCCTATCAGTTTCTCTCCCGTCTCGGCGTTGGTTACCACCCCAGAGATTTTTCCACTGGCAAAACTCAACGCGGTACAGATTATGAAGCACCCCCATGCCCGGAACATCAAGCGAAAGGAATGACACGCCTTCATTTCGCCAACTCCTTGTTCTTGTCCTGTTGGTTATACGACCTGTAACTGTCGTTACCTCCGTTCATTCACAATATGCTTTCCTTTTCCATAACCCGTGTTGATTTCCCTGCGATCGGCTCTGGTTCCACAGCTTCCTTTTTTGATACCGTGGATTGTCGAACGATGAGTTTTGGCTCCAGGAGAATTTGCTGAATTTGTCGTTCTCGTTGATTGGAGATGTTCGATAGCAGTAATTCTACCACGTGTTTGGCAATGAGCGGCTCTGATTGTGAAATGGTCGTCAGTGGAATTTCGAGAAGTTGGTCAATAGAGATGTCATCGAATCCAACAATTGCGACATCATCCGGTATCCTTAAACCTCGCGCACGTGCAGCTTCAATAATTCCTACACAGAGAATGTCGTTTGTCGCAAATATTGCCGTCGCCCGGTTCTTTCTTGCAAAGAATTCTTCCGCAACTTTGTAGCACAGTTTTCTCCCGGGAAGTTCTTCAAAGGAGATGACGGCATCTTTCAATCCATGTTCTTGCAATGTTTCCCTATAACCTCGTACGCGCTCAGAGATATTTTCCTCACTGGAAAGTCCAGCAATACACGTGATGTTTCGATGGCCAAGCTCTATGAGATGTTCGACCGCTAACCGTGCCCCTTCATGGTTGTTCACTAACACTGTATCAGCTTGAATGCCTTTGATGGTCTTATCAAAGAGCACGAACGGAATGTTAAGTTTTTGTAGCTCGCGATATGGAGTTCTATCCTCAGAAGAGCTATCCGGAGCGATGATGAACCCCTCCACCTTTTCCTTCAAAATGTTGAAGTAGGAATGACTGCGCTCCGTGCTGCCTTCAGTGTTACAGAGAATAAGTGAGTACCCGTGCGTGAGAAACAACGCTTCTATCTCTTGAGCAATCTCACCCCAGAAAGGATTTTGAATTGTCGGGACGAGAAGAGCAACGATATTCGATTTTTGATGTGGTGGCCTTTGCTGCCCTCGATCAGAAACATAACATCCCACACGAGGAATGATGTTCAGATACCCCTCTCGTGCAAGGGCCAAGATTGCCTGCCGT
>JACRFF010000069.1 GCA_016218005.1 Ignavibacteriales bacterium | reverse complement strand
GCACTGGATATCCGAAATGTACTCCACAGGGTGATGATGGTAGCGCCAACCGTTTTCGACGAAGCTCACACTCCAAGCCGCGTTGGGAAATACTACGAGCAAACCCAGCACAGTCGCCAGGGCGAATCTTATTTTGTTTTTTCCCTCGCCGAACTTGAATCTTGCCAAGAGATCTTCAATAGCAAAGGACACCACTGCCAAGAAGACCGATAAGAGCGGAAATAAAAATCGATTGTCGTTGATCGGGTACAGGAGAATGGGAACAACATACACCGACGTGAACACAAGCAGTATCTTTGCCGTCGCCGGTCGTTTGCGCGCGCACCATGCTCCGTACATCATTCCACCCACCGAGCACACGATGATCGGATAGCGCATGATCGAAAGGATGGAGAGCGCTATCGACAACATTCCTTCCTGAGGCCGGACAAGCATATACGAACGCAGTCCGAATTCGGGAAGGAACAGGAGTCTCAGCGCCGCCTCAGAATAGATTGCCGCGTTGGTTGAGAGACGTGCCAGAAATTCTTGGACAAGCGAAGCATTGTTGGCGGTATAGAGGTGGCTGAAAAATAAGTGTGTGTTACGCATGGCCGGCTGTTCAGCGGTCGCAATCACGATTTCATTGCGAACAAACCATGCCATAGAGAAGAGCACGGATATGCCAAACAGTATTCCTGCCGTGCGGTAGCGCTTGTGGAGTACAAGCACGACTAACATTGCCATCACCAACGTCAACCCGACTTCCCGAAGAAAGATCGCAGCCACCACCGCCGCAACCAATCCTATTTCGCGCCAGCCCACCATAGGCGGGCGGTTTGCCTTTTCAATGACGTCTTGCGTCAACCAAAAGGCAATTACGATGCACAGGAAGAACGGAACTTCCGAAAGAACCTGCGTTGAGTAGATCAACATGAAGGAATTGAGAGAGAGGGCAATCGCCGCACCCAACGCAAGCCGCCATTCTACGTTTGTTTTCATCCACAAGAAGAACACGGCAAGTGTCAACGTTCCGAATAAGAGCGTGGCAATCTTAGCGGCAAGAATGCTCGTCGGTGCAATCCACGCGGCCGGAACGAGCAGCGCCGGATACAGCGGTGCGTGCACAACGTAGCGTGCCGGCTCAGGAACGGTGAGGTCAATATATCCGCGGAACTGCGCTAAGGAATTCGCCCACGCCAGATAGCGAGCGCTATCCGGAGTATAGATGAGCATGTGGTTAAGCGAGAGGATTCCTGCCGCAGCAAATAGCAAACACAGAATCCAGATTCCATAACGAGAGAGAAAGGTTGTGTGCATTGGGTGATTTTTTCAGGCCGCACCCAAGATAGCGGACTTTTGGTCGGCAACGCAAGTGGCTTTACCCCGTTAGAAGCCTGTCTGCGTGTGTACACGCACAGGCAGGCAGAACGCCCCGCGGCTTGCTCGCCTCGCCCGCCCCGCCGAAGACGCGAGTCGAGGCGGGGCTGAAGCTCTGGCGACGCGGGCCGCGGGGACGCCGTTGTCCAAAGCCGGACTATGGCG
>JACRFF010000072.1 GCA_016218005.1 Ignavibacteriales bacterium | reverse complement strand
GCGCTCGCCGGCAAGGGCGCCAACGTTATTTTGGCTTCGCGGCGTACGGAACTTCTGCGCGCAAAGGCCGATGAGTTGTACGGAAGATTCGGCATTCAAACGTATGCCGTTGCAATGGATTTGACCAGCAAACCGAGCATCGACAAAGCAATGGACGAAGTCTGGAGCCGCTTCCCCGCCGTCGATATTCTCGTCAACAATTCCGGCGTCGGGGTCGATGCGCCTGCCGTCGAATTGCGCGAGGAAGATTTTGACCGCGTGCTCGACACGAATTTGAAAGGCGCGTTCCTGCTCACACAAGCCGTGTTGCCGCGGATGATTGCGCGGCGTTCGGGGCACATTCTGAACATCTCGTCGCAAGCGGGCAAGCATGGTTACGCACGCGCCACCGCGTATTGCGCGTCGAAGTACGGCGTGCTCGGATTCGCCCACGCATTGCAGGAAGAGGTGCGGCAGCACAACATCAAAGTAACTAATTTACTGCCCGGTCTCGTTCAGGTTCCGCCATCGCATACGCCGGCGGAAACCCGCGGTAACGTTCTGCAGGTTGAAGACCTCGCCTCGGCGGCAGTGTATGTGCTTCAACAACCGGAGCGAGTACAGATTGAAGACATCGGACTTTTTCATCTCTGACGGGAACCAAATTGACATTCGTTCGTCAGTTGGGATAGAATTCTTCAACACGTTACCACAACGCACCAATCACTTATCAAAGGAGAGAGTTATGAACACGTTCATCAAAATCTTTGCTGCGGCGCTGATGCTTTGCATCGCAAGCGTTGCTCTTGCGCAGGAAAAGAAAGATTCCGTGATGAAAGAAACAATGAAGAGTCATTCCATGACCGGTTATCTTTCCGACAAGATGTGCAGCAAAAGATTTCTTGGCGAAGAAGGCAAAGCCAAAGCAGCTAAACACACGAAAGCGTGTGCTCTGGAAGATGGCTGCAAGCAGAGCGGCTATGGTTTGATCTTTGACGGGAAATTCTACAAGTTCGACGCTGCCGGCGACAAGATGGCAGCCGAATATCTTTCCGGCACAAAGAAAGAAAACAACCTCTTGGTTGAAGTCGTCGGTCAGATGGATGGCAGCCAAATGAAAGTTGCATCCATCAAGGATGCCGTCGTCAAGATGGAAAAGAAGATGGAGAAATCCGACAAGATGTAGATGCAGCAAAATTGATTTGGGACAGCGCCTCGGTGTCATCCGGGGCGTTGTTATTTTTGTCCCTTTGCTCTGGAATTACTTGCTATATTAAAATCACATGGATCGGATTCTCTTCATCGTCTTCCTCAGTCTCTCCACCATCGCCATTGGTTTTGGCGGATTGGCAACGTACTTTGCCGTGAGATGCGCGCGGAAGAACGACGGCGAAGTGCGCATGGCATTATGGTCTGTGGCGGCGCTAGCCGGATTTTCATTTGGCGGTATGTGTTGGGCATATTTTCTCCTTCCGATCATCCTCCATCATCTTTCCAATTGAGTGTGCACTGCATCAAGCCGCCGTACGGCATTGTTGACAATCCCGCGATCTGTCTCTACCTTTGATGCGAGGCGCTGGAAGTGCCAGAGTTCTCACCTCAACACAATTCCCGAAACATCGGTACAATCGAAAATTCTGATACGGCATGACAACCGAACCGACTGAAAGCGAACGAAAACTCGCCGCCATCATGTTCACGGATATCAAGGGTTTCTCCCGGAAAATGGGAGAGAACGAGACGGCGGCGTTCGAGCTGTTAAAGACTCACGACGCCATCCTGCGTGTGATTACCGCAAAATTTGCTGGCAAAGTGGTTAAGTCGATTGGCGATAGCTTTATGGTTGATTTTGCCAGCGCCGTCAACGCCGTCAAATGCGCCATTGAAGCTCAGAAGCGTTTCTGGAATTTCAACAAAGGGAAATCGGAATTCGACAGAATCGAAATCCGCGTCGGCATCCACCTCGGAGACGTCCTTCTTCGCGACAACGATATGTTCGGCGATGGCGTCAACATCGCTTCGCGCATCGAAGCCATCACGGAACCCAACCGCATCTGCGTATCCTACGACGTCTACAACCAAATCAAGAACAAGATGCAGATTCGCGTGTTCAAGATTGGATCGTTAGAATTGAAGAACATCGCCGAACCGGTGGAAGTGTATGAGCTGCTCATCGACGGCATTCCCGAACTTTCCGAGCCATCCGAAGGGGCTATGCGCCGGCAGGCAGTACCGTTGGTGGCGTTGAGTGCCAAGCAAGAAGCGGAAGAAGCCACCGAAGCCCAGAGAGTAGAACAGAAGCGTCAGGAGGCCTCTCGGCAAAACGCCGGCGAAGAACAACGCCAGAAAAGCATCGAAACACATTATGCCAAGGCGGAAAAATTTTTCCAGCTTGGCCGCATCGATGATGCTGAACGCGAGTTGAACGAAATTTACACGTTGGATCCAGCGTTTGAAGCTACGCTCGAAAAACGCAAACAGGAGGCTGAGTACGAGCAAATAGCCCAGCAACATCTCCTCAGGGCACGGGAATACATCAACAACGGAAGATTGGAAGAGGCTGAGACGGAACTGAACGATGTGTTCCGCTATTTCCCCTTGCACATCGGCGCCCAACAACTCTTGATGGCCATTGAAGAAGAGCGATACAAGCGCGAACAGCGGCAGCGCGTTCCAGAAGCAGATACGCCGCAAGCCCGCGTCCCAACCGATGAGGAGCAGAAAGTTCAGGCGTTGCTCGATGAAACGCAAGCGTTGATGGAACAACAGCAATTTACGGAAGCGGTATTTCGACTTCGGGAACTCTTTAAGCTCGACCCAAATAATTCGGATGCTCGGCGATTAGAAGAGTCGATCCACGCCGCCGAACAAACCAAAGCAGAGATGGCACGGCTTCAGGCACAGCAGGAAGAAGAGCGCATCAGAACCGACCGCCTCGCCGTCCTCCAGAAAAATGTTGAGCGCAAGAAACAAGTCCAAGTCAAGGCCGCTCAGAAGTACAAGACCGCTCAGAACCGAAAGATGATCGGAATTGGCATGGGCATCGTAGCTATCGCAGCATTTGTCGTGAGCATTCCCTTCCTCCAAAAAAAATTCTTCCCAAAGACTTCAACCATCGCGGTGCTTAGGTTCGTCGCCGATTCGACCGATGCGCAAGCAGCACAGTTGGGAATTTCACTTCCTCTGCTCATTGGAAATGAACTCGCCTCTAGCAAGTACACCAAGGTTTCCGCATGGACTTCAGCTCTGCGGTTCGACCCCACTCCTACCGCAACACTACGCGCCGCCGGCGGGCTTGGTGTTCGGTACGTGCTCACGGGAACCATCCGCACAAAGGGAGATAGTGTTTCGCTGCGTGTCCGCTTGCTCGACACCGAAGAGCAGCAGACCGTTGCCGGACTTTCGATTTCCAACACTATTTCCAAGCTTGCGTTGGTGCGGAATGAATGTATCCAACTCGTGCTCAACAGTCTGGAGCTTCCGGCGATACGTTTACGGTCATTTTCTGTGAGTGCCGGCGCCGCAGCAAACTTCATAACCGGATTGGCGTTGAGTGTTGACTCTGATTCCACAGCAATCGCGTTGGCGTTCTTGGATTCCGCGATTCGGTCCGATAACCGGTTCATCGAGGCGGCCGAGTACCGCAACCTCCTCATGGCGGATGTCGCTTCCCCGGACGCACCATTTTCTCTGCCTTCCTCTTACGTCGAAGACGCATCCAGAAATCTCAAGGCCGATTCAAACAGTGTTGCCAGTCTTTTGGTTCTGGCTGAAGCGAAACGTCGGAACAACGAATTCTCCGCCGCACTCGTGTTGATCAATAAAGCCATTGCAATTCAACCGTGGAATATCAACGCGCATCGTCTCTTGAGTCTGACGGCGCTCGCAACCGCAGACCTCGAAACAGCCGGCAAGGAAGTTCAAACGCTTTCTGAACTGGACCCACAGTCGGAACGAAGTCTGTTGATCGCCGGTCTCGTGAAGAGTTTCAGGAAAGAATATACTCAGGCAACGCGGAACTTTGAGCAAGCACTTGCGGTTTCGAGACAAGATTCTTTGATTCGAGCACGATATCTCATCCAAGCGCTTCTGGCAGAGGAAAAGATAGAGCGGGTCATCAAGTACTACGAATCCATACACTCCCTCGCGCCGTCAGATTATCGCGTACACTATGCCCTTGGCCAAGCATTGCAACTCGCCACAAGGGTGGATGATGCGCAGCGTGTGTTGAACGAAGGATTCGCAATTGCAGGCAGAATTCTCGAATTGAATCCGAACGACATTGAGGCACGTTCTTATTGCGCGCTCTTCAACACGCGCCTCGGCAAGTTCGACCAATCCTTAAACGACTTACGAAAAGGGTTAGAGACGAACGAGCACGATCCGCAACTTTTGTTCGCTGCCTCCTATGTTTATTCGATTCAGAAGAAACAAGCAGAGGCTCTCTCATCCTTGCAGAAAGCGCTTGCTCCCAGATTTCAATTTGCCGCGCTCTTGAATCCTGACTTATATTTCCTTTCACGCGATGCCGACTTCTTGCTGAAGCTTGGATTTGGTCCGAAATAGCTTCGACGTTTCTCCCTTCTTTTGCCAAATGCTAAGTAAACTACCATCGCCAGATGCCGAAGGCATGCCCTTGGCAGGCGATGGCTTTTTGCAACCCCACTCCCCCTCCCGAAGGTGGCAAAGCCATGGCTTCGCCAGATGCCTTCGACATAAGCAAGGGGGAGAAATGTTCCGACGATGTCCGTCGGGACAGCTTGCCCGCCGCTTCCAAGGCAGGAGGGATCGCAACAACGGTAAAGCCAACTGTCCATAACCACCGGCAAAGGCGGTGGGTTTCTACGTCTGACTCAACGTTTGCGAGGTTGAGAATCAGGCCGATTGGATTCTCAGTTCTGGAAGGCCAAGCTGCGCGTCATCATCTCCTCCTGTCATTTCTTTCGGAATTTTCCTCCTGTGCGCTTCACTACGATACTGGTCAGTACCGTTTTGATTGGCATAGTTGTTGTCATACACAACCGAGCAAGCCCCCAGACGCATATCTCTGGTTGAGAGGTGTCGCCCGCTTTCTGGGTGCTTGAGATTCAAGATATAACTCTCCTCTCTCCCCAAACGGGCAGCCGGCGATCCGTCGGTTGCCCTTTTTTTGATGACGCACTTGCGGCAATCCGCCGCCGCTTATTCTTATCGCCACCGTATCACGAATCTATTATGCAGCGT
>JACRFF010000064.1 GCA_016218005.1 Ignavibacteriales bacterium | reverse complement strand
TAACCCTTGCAGAAGACCACGACGGCACCCTGTGGGTCGGAACCATCGGCGGGGGACTGAACAAATTCAATCGAGAGAGCGAAACGTTTACGAGGTTTACCACGAAGGAAGGTCTTGCCAATGACGTCATCTACGGAATGCTGGTCGATCAAGAGGGCTGTTTGTGGATTGGAACGGAAAACGGTCTTTCCCACCTCAACCCGAAGACGCAGCAATTCAGAAACTATACTGTGGAGGATGGACTTCCTTCGAACAATTTCTACTGGGGAACGCCGTCTCTGGCGAAAGATGGAGAATGTATTTTCGGAACGTCCAACGGAGTGGTTCTGTTCCATCCTCGCGACATAGAGCCGAACCTTATCCCCCCGAGCGTCGTGCTGACCTCGTTCCACACGCTCTACAAACCCATGAAGTTTGATCGCGACGTCTCGGAAGTTCGGGAAATCGAAATAACCTTTCGAGAAAATGTGTTCTCGTTTGAATTCGCCGCGCTTGACTTCACCAATCCCAAAAACAACCACTATGCCTATAGGATGGAAGGATTCGATGACGATTGGGTCTACGCGGGCGCGCGAAGATTTACAACCTACACCAATCTCAATCCTGGGACGTATACATTCAGAGTCAAAGGCGCGAACAGCGACGGCATTTGGAACGATCGGGGTCTGGCCGTCAAGTTGATGATCGATCCACCGGTTTGGTTCAGATGGTGGTTTATGACGTTGGTCGGTCTGCTGATACTCGGAACGGTTGTTTACTTGTACAATTGGAGAGTGGAGAAGCTTCTTGAGGTTGAACGAACGCGCGACCGGATTGCTCGAGACCTTCACGACGACATTGCATCGACGCTTGGGAGCGTTGCCCTCTACATCGCTTCGTTGCGCGGCAAATTGAAAAAATCTCCGCGCGAAACCGTACGGATGCTCGAGAAGATCAGCTCGCTTTCGTTGGAAGCCATTGATTCGATGAGCGACATTGTCTGGTCTGTCTCTCCACGCAACGACACGCTGAACGATTTGCTTATCCACATGAGAGACCTCACCTCGCAAGTGTGCACGGCGAACGGGATCGACTATACGATACGCATACCGCCGCTGGCAGACGATATCATTCTGAAGCCCGATGTGCGCAAGAATATCTATCTGGTCTTCAAGGAATCTCTCAATAATGTTATCAAGCACGCGCACGCAAAAAAACTCACCGTGTCGGCCAAATTGGACAAAGGAATCTTCCAGATGGCGATCTCGGACAATGGCAGAGGATTCGACATTGAAAACTACGGATTCGGGATGAAGCACGGCAGCCAGCACGAACCGCTGTCTCGAGGACACGGGCTGCGAAGTTTGGATAAGCGGGCAAAATAAATTCACGCGGAACTCATCATCACTTCTGAACCAAGCCAAGGCACAACGGTCAAGCTCGCCAAGAAAATGACATAGGTATGTCATTGCTTCTCGCCGCCGATTTGTAGAGGTTGCATCCGAAAGTAATGCAGTATCGAACCGAAAATAGATTGTGAGAGTGCAACGGTGGCTTTCACGAAACGTCAATCAGTGCGCAAACATCCTTCCCTTCAATCATCTGTGGGGCATATATGAAGACGATGAACGCAGGACGGAACCAATTCTCTAACGTGTGCGTGGTTTGGTTGTTCATCACGGCTCACCTCTGCTTCGTGTGTGGCTGCACGTCAACGGTTCAATCGACGGTCGATGGAGATGAAATTCCCGTGGCGCCGAATCTCAAGGTCGTTTCGGTGATCATGAAAAGCGGAGAGATTGTTCATTTCGATGCTGCGGGTGGACGTTACGTCGAGCGAAACAAAGACTCGCGATTCTATAAAGCTATTGTGGGAAACACCGAAGATCACAAGTATGCCGAGATCGAAACAAGTTCTGTGGTAGAGACAAAAATTGAGCAGAAGCAAGCCAGCGGTATGGGAAGTTTCGCTGCCGGTTTTCTCTTGGGAATGCCCGCCGGAGCGCTCGGATTGTATTTGGGTTTGCTTGCAGCTTCCAGCCGTTGAAAGGAGGCGCCTCATGCGCAGACTTCTCTTTCTGTTCCTCATTCTTGGGATTCGTTCGTCGGCGGCAAACGGGCAGTCGAGCGGGTCGTTACAGCACGCACTCGTGTTTCGACCGGGGCAGGAGGTATTGAGTGGTCGAATTGTTGACGTGAAAGACGACCATCTGGTCTTGCTCACGAATCGCAGCGAAGAAGTTGTTCCTTTCTCTGAAGTCAGCCGAATCATCGTAAGGACGACGGCATCATCAGGGCGCGGCGTTTTGTATGGAGCGGTCTTGGGGGGATATGTGGGAATGTTGGCGTTTGGCACAGAGCAAAATTCAGGCGGCTACTTGAGTTCGGGATCCTCCCGCGTGTTTGGATTTCTTGTGGGGGTTTTGCCGAGCCTTGCGTTGGGGGCAGGCCTAGGATATTTGATAGACTCCGGCCCCTCTGAAAAAGAAGAGCTAATTGAATTCACGGGGAGTACGGATTCACGGAGAAACGCAATCGCTCGGTTACGGTCCGGGCTGGGAAGAACGGATTCGCATCAACGCATTCACGTTTCATTCCAGGGAAGTCAAGTGAATCCAAGCATTCCACCGCTGGAGTTGCCAAGCCAGTACCACAGCTCTGCGTATGACGGGTACACCAATTTCAATATTCTGCGAAGGCTTCAGGCAACATACTCGATTGTTCCGGAGGTCGAGTTAGGTGCTGGAATCGTGTGGTTTGGTCAGCCGGAAAAAATGGGAAGTGGTTATGAAAACTTGAGTAACAACCAATCACGAAGTTGGTACTCGCGCCAAAAATTTGAAGCGAACGGAAAATATGTCATGGTATCCTATAAACCATTTGTCTCCGTGCTTGATCGGCAATTCAGTATCAACGTGGGAGGGGGATTAGGAATTGCATCAGTCGACTATCTTCGTGACATTACAATATCAACATACGACTACACCAGCACATCAGGCCAATCGGCTCCGCAGTACTCATCATTCGCAGTCGTTGATGGTTTTCCGAGCGGCTACCTGTATGGCGAATTGCAATTCAATCTTGATGAGCACTTGAGTCTGGCTTTGATGGCGGACAAAGTGTTTACGCCGTCGAAGGAGTCGCCGCCTGTTCCGGAAGCGCAGATTCCACAGCAGGCGCTCGCATTCGGGAATTCCAGCTTTGGATTTTCCATCGGCCTTCATTTCTAAACGGGACAGCGTATGAGTTTGTCAATATGCGGGTGAACGACTAATCCGTGAAAATTCGCGTTGCCATTATAGAAGACCACGACGATTTTCGGGAAGGCTTGTATCATATTCTCGAAGGGACGGAGGGATTCCATTGCGTTGGGCGGTATGCGTCTGTTGAACAGGCGATGAAAAGTTTGCCGAAAGCGGATGTGTATCTGATGGACATTGGACTTCCCGGCAAATCGGGAATCGAAGGAGCAAAGCTCATTAAGTCCCAATACCCTGATGCGCAGGTTATTATGCTGACGGTTTTCGAGGACGACAAAAGTATTTTTCAGGCCGTTGCGTATGGCGCAAATGGGTACCTTCTGAAGAGCGCATCTCCGGTCAAGATACTCAATGCCATTGAAGAAGCGGTAACGGGAGGGATGCCGATGACGCCTCTCGTTGCGCGTAAGGTTGTTGAGATGTTCAAGCGCCACATGCCTCAACCCCGAGAAAAGATTGCACTCACCGAGCGTGAAAAGGAAATCCTCAAGCTCCTTGTTGATGGTCTCAATTATAGCATGATTGGAGAAAAGTTGTTCATCAGTCTCGATACGGTTCGTAATCACATCCGTCATATCTACGAAAAACTCCACGTTCACTCTAAATCTCACGCAGTAGCAAAGGCCCTCAAGAGCAACCTCGTTTAACGTTCTCATTGCTGCAAACAGCCGGAAAGTTTCCCTTTGTGGAGATCCTCTGGCGCAAAGTGTCTGCCTAATCCTTCCGTCAATGACACGATGATGTTGTCGTGGCTCCGACCGTATTCTTAGCTTCACTGCAAAATGACATTCATGTGTCATTGTATCTCATGGTCTGTTTGATCAAGTTGCTATTGAACACGAATAGCAGCGACGCTGATGGTATAAGATGAAAGCAACTTTCTTCATGATTAGATCGTTAGTTGAAAATTGGTTTGCGTCCCCCTCATCATCTGACATATACATAAACAGTCAACGGGGAATAATATCATGATCACGATACAGAAAGTGAACGGATTCGTGAACACGTCAGACAAAAAGGACGGCCCATGACACAATTGATGAAATCCTCTCTGCTACTTTTCGCAGCCGCTCTTCTCTTTTCGGGCTGTGCCACCATTATGCACGGCACTCACCAAGAGATAGAGGTTTCAAGTTCACCATCCGGCGCAAGAGTATGGGTTGACAACAACGAAGTAGGCGTCTCACCGTTGTTCGTCGAGGTGAAACGAAGCGATGAACATATACTCCGTATTGAGCTTTCGGGCTATCAACGAGCGGAGCTTACAATCACAAAGAGGATGAGTGGTTGGTTATTGGCAGACCTCGTCGTCCCCTTCGCTTACTTGGGCCTCCCCATCGATCTTCTCAGTGGCGCACTCTATACTCTGACAGCGGACAAATTCTTTGCGGAATTGGAAAAAGAAGATATAGG
>JACRFF010000007.1 GCA_016218005.1 Ignavibacteriales bacterium | reverse complement strand
GGACACTCCCCCTAAGCAAGGGGGAGAAATTTTCTCCCCTTCATAAGGGGAGATGTTCCGACGATGTCCGTCGGGACAGAGGGGTCACAACAACGGCAAAGCCAACTGTCCATACCCACCGCCAAAGGCGGTGGGTTTCTACGTCTGACTAAATCTCCGCATCAATTATGACCAAGCTCAGAGTTGGCGTTGTCTTCGGCGGTCGTTCGGCAGAGCATGAGGTCTCGCTCGTCTCCGCCGCTTCGGTCATCAACGCGCTCGACAAGAACAAGTACGAGGTCGTGCCCATCGGCATTACGCACGAGGGGCGCTGGCTGAGTTCAACAAACGCCGTGCAGTTGTTGAAGGAGCATCGGTCGATTGAGCAACTGCCGGAACATCTTCTGGTTCCCGACCCACGCAAGCAGGCACTCGTCGAGTTAGGCTCAACTGCTCGCAATTCTTCCACTCCCGAAGGGACAAGCCAGCCGCTCGACGCTATCTTTCCACTCATCCACGGAACGTACGGCGAGGATGGAACGATTCAAGGATTGTTTGAGCTGGCGGATATTCCGTACGTGGGCGCGGGGGTGCTCGGCTCTGCCGTCGGGATGGACAAGGTGATTCAGAAAGAACTCTTGCGCCAAGCAAAGATTCCGACGGCACCAAGCGTGTGGTTTCTGTTCTCGGATTTTGCGCGCGAGTCCAAGAAATTCGTCTTGCAGTGCGAATCCAAGCTTCGCTACCCGATGTTCGTCAAGCCGTCGAACTCCGGTTCGAGCATCGGCATCAGCAAGGCGCACAACCGCAAGGAACTTGTTGCTTCCATTACACTCGCCGGCCAATACGACCGAAAGGTTTTGGTGGAGCAAGGCGTGAAGAACGCGCGTGAGATCGAAGTCAGCGTGCTCGGCAACGACACGGCAGAAGCGTCCGTGCCGGGCGAAATCATTCCATCGAACGAATTCTACGACTACGACGCTAAATATGTCGATGGAAAGTCGGCATCGGTCATACCGGCGAAACTTCCGAAGCCGGTTGTGAAGAAACTCCAAGCCATGGCTGTCGACGCATTCCGTGCGCTTGATTGTTTTGGCATGGCCCGCGTCGATTTTCTTGTCGAGAAAAAAACCAATCGCATGTTCTTGAACGAGATCAACACCGTTCCCGGCTTCACCTCCATCAGCATGTATCCGAAGCTGTGGGAGGCGTCGGGGCTTTCGTATCCGCAATTGCTCGACAAACTTATCGAGCTTGCTCTGAAACGGCACGCCGAAAAGAAAACGTTGAAGACAACGTACCAGCCCAAAGAAGATTGGTACAAACAATAGCGATGGCAAGCGACTTCTACAGATCACTCCATCCCGCGCGGATCGGCAAGCAATTGGCAAAGCAGGCTTCCAAGAATAAGCTGCGCACGCTCATCGTAGTGTTCTGCGCCGTCGTTTTTTTCTATCTCCTCTTCGATAACAAAGGAATCGTTACTCGACTCAAGCTTGAATCCCAGCGCAAAGAATTGCATCGCAAGGTCGT
>JACRFF010000080.1 GCA_016218005.1 Ignavibacteriales bacterium | reverse complement strand
AACGAAGCGCTGATGGCATTGACTTCACTCGGATATCCACGCCAGGCAGCGGAGAAGGCACTCCGGCAAGTCTTGAACGAGTCGGTCGACAAACAACTGACGGTGGAAGAACTCCTGAAGCGAACACTTCGATTTCTTTCCTGACTCGTCTGCGTTCACAACATTGTTGTCGACGCAGGGTTGAGCTTGCTATTCGTTCTGCTTTGTGGTAATTTTTCCCGCAAGCCATTATGCGAAAAGCTGACATCACCCAACCCGAACGTCTCGATCAGGAAGTGGAATTTGACCGCACGCTGCGTCCCGCAGCGCTGGTTGAGTTTGTCGGTCAGGAGAAGATCGTTGAGAACCTCAAGATCTTTGAGGCAGCGGCGCGACAGCGCTCTGAACCGCTCGACCACGTGTTGCTCACGGGACCTCCTGGACTCGGCAAGACGACTCTCGCACACATCATTGCGCGCGAGATGGGCACCGATATCAAAGTAACCTCCGGCCCGGCGCTCGAGAAACCGGGCGATTTGGCCGGCATCCTTACCTCCCTCGAACCGTTTGAGGTGTTGTTCATCGATGAAATCCATCGCGTGCCGGCAAAGATCGAAGAGTATTTGTATTCCGCCATGGAAGATTTTCGTGTCGACATCGTGATCGATAGTGGACCGGGGGCAAAGACGATCCAGCTCGGACTTCAACCCTTCACACTTGTCGGTGCAACGACGCGCGCCGGATTGCTCAGTGCACCGCTGCGTTCACGGTTCGGCATCACCAATCGGCTCGACTACTATTCAAGTGCTCAGTTGCAGCGCATCCTTGGACGCTCTGCGTCACTGTTGAACGTTGCGGTTGATAGCGACGCCATCGGAGAAATTGGAAAGCGTTCCCGCGGTACGCCGCGAATCGCCAATCGCCTGCTCCGACGATGTCGGGACTTTGCGGAAGCAGATGTGCGGCTCGCCCAACACAAAGGCGTTGTCGTGAAGGATGTGGCTGTGACGGCGCTTGCCGCATTGGAGGTGGACGAACACGGATTCGACGAAATGGACAAGCGAATTCTTCGAACGATTGTTGAAAAGTACCGTGGCGGTCCGGTCGGACTGGGAACGTTGGCAGTTGCCGTCGGGGAAGAACCGGGAACGTTGGAGGAGGTGTACGAACCATATCTCATACAGGTGGGTTTCTTAATGCGCACCGCCCGTGGCCGCGAGGCGACGGAACTTGCGTTCAACCATATCGGGGTGACAAAACGCGGAGCGCCGAACGGGCAATCAAGACTTGAACTTTAGTTGTCATTCATTAAACTAATCCTTGTCGCCCGATTCGCAAGCATGGAGATTGTTATGTGCCACCACCGTCCTTCCTCTCTGAACCTCTTTGGCGTCACCGCCTTGTGGCTTGCGTGTTCATCTTTTTCCCTCTCTCAATCGACAATCACATTTCGGGCAGTTGCAGCCGCTGGTGCAAGTGCCTTCGTGGCAGTTGGAAACAATGGCACGATCGCACGATCCATCGACAAAGGAGAAACGTGGTCAGTGCAGCCATCAGTCGACAAAGTGACCGCCCGGCTCAACTCCGTTTCGTTTGCAGACTCAAAGGTCGGTGCGGCAGTCGGAACAAACGGTCTGGTCCTCATGACAAGCGATGGCGGAATTTCCTGGATCACGCATAGCATCGGATCGACAGTGGAACTGCGTGGGATCAGTTTCGTTGATGCTGTCACAGCCAGCGTCGTTGGAGAGAACGGGTCCGTGTTCCGAACGACTGATGGGGGGAACACGTGGATGAGCCAGTCGAGCGGTGTTTCTTCAACGCTGAACGCAGTCGATTGCATTGACAAGAACATTTGTCTTGCTGTTGGCGAAAACGGTACCATTCTCCGCACCACAAGCGGAGGATCTGTTTGGATAAACCTTTCCTCCCCCTTCATCAAATACAATTTT
>JACRFF010000006.1 GCA_016218005.1 Ignavibacteriales bacterium | reverse complement strand
GATTCATCCCGTTCCGAGGAAGACGCCCTCGAAGCGATCTATCAGCAATTGCGTTCGGGCGAAGCGCCGGACCTCGACACGGCAAAAAATCTTATCGACCGTCTCTTCTTCAACCCGAAGCGGTACGACCTTGGCGATGTTGGCCGCCATCGGATGAACATCAAGCTCGGCTTGGACATCAAGGAAGACGTCACCGTCCTGACCAAGGATGACATTGTCGCTATTGTGAAGTACTTAATTGAGCTTCAGCAAGGCAAGCGTGCTGTGGATGATATTGACCACCTCGGCAACCGCCGCGTGCGAACAGTTGGCGAGCAGCTTGCGCAGCAATTCAACATTGGCTTGTCGCGGATGACGCGCACGATTCGTGAACGCATGAATTTGCGCGACGCGGAAACGATTACGCCGCAAGATTTGGTCAATGCCCGGACGATCACGAGCGTCATCAACGCGTTCTTCGGTACGAACCAACTTTCCCAATTTCTCGATCAAACCAATCCGCTCGCAGAAATGACGCATAAGCGTCGCGTTTCAGCGTTGGGTCCTGGCGGATTGACGCGCGAACGCGCGGGCTTTGAAGTCCGCGACGTGCACTACACGCACTACGGCAGGCTGTGCCCCATTGAAACACCCGAAGGTCCGAACATCGGTCTCATTTCTTCGCTCTGCATCCACGCGCGCATCAATGAATTTGGGTTCATTGAAACGCCGTACCGCAAAGTGAAGAACGGACGCGTGCTGGAAGAGATCGAATTCTTGACGGCAGAGCGAGAAGATAACGTCATCATCGGGCAAGCGAATACCCCCATCGACAACCGCGGACATTTCCTTGAAGAAAAAGTCAAGGCGCGCAAACAGGCCGACTATCCGGTGATTGAGCCGGACAAGCTTGAGTTCATGGACGTGGCGCCGAACCAGATTGTGAGCGCGGCGGCGGCGTTGATTCCGTTCCTCGAACACGATGACGCAAACCGTGCGCTGATGGGGTCGAACATGCAGCGGCAAGCGGTGCCGCTCTTGCAGCCTCAAGCGCCCATCGTAGGTACGGGGCTGGAAGAAAAACTTGCGCGTGATTCCCGCACGGTTATCGTAGCCGAGCGCAACGGCATGGTCGAGTCGGTCAATGGCGATAGCATCGTCGTTCAGTATGACATTGACGAGAACAGCGTGGAAGCGATCGTGAGCTTCGACGATAAGCGCCGAGTTGAGTACAAGTTGACGAAGTTCCTTCGCACCAATCAGGATACCTGCATCAACCAAAAGCCGGTGGTGAAGGAAGGCCAGCGATTCAAGAAAAACGATGTGCTTGCCGATGGCTGTGCAACCGACGACGGCGAACTTGCATTAGGGCGCAACGTGCTCGTGGCGTTCATGCCATGGCGCGGATACAACTTTGAAGACGCCATCATTGTCAGCGAGCGGATCGTGGCGGAGGACATCTTCACGTCCGTGCATGTCGAGGAGTTTGAACTGCAAGTCCGCGACACCAAGCGAGGCGAAGAAGAACTTACGCGCGAAATTCCGAACGTTTCCGAAGAAGCCACGAAGGACCTTGACGAGAACGGCATCATCCGCGTCGGCGCTGAAGTGAACGAAGGCGATATTCTCATCGGAAAGATTACGCCGAAAGGCGAAACCGACCCGACGCCCGAAGAGAAACTTCTGAAAGCGATCTTCGGAGAGAAGGCTGGCGACGTGAAGGACGCTTCGCTCAAAGCTCCTCCGGGCATGAAGGGAATCGTTATTTCGACGAAGCTTTTCAGCCGGAAGAAGAAAGACACCGAGAGCAAGAAGGAAGACAAGAAAAAGCTCGAAGCGCTTGAACGGTCGCGCAAGCGGGATATCACCGAGTTGAAGGAAAAACTCGGAAAGAAGTTAGGGCAGTATCTGACGGACGAGAAATCTGCCGGCATTCGCGACGTCGATGGCAATATGTCGCTGCGTTCCGGAGTTGCGCTGAAGGAAGACACATTCCTCGGTATTGAAAATGTTGACCAGTTAGATTACAACATGGATTGGGTGGACGACAAGCGCAAGCAAAACGTCGTTATCCGCATTTACGAAAACTTCCGGCAGAAACTTTCAGAGATCGAAGAGCTGTACCGTCATGAAAAAAACAAAGTACAGTTGGGCGATGAATTAGCGCCGGGAATCGTGCAGCTTGCAAAAGTCTATGTCGCTAAGAAGCGCAAGCTTGCCGTGGGCGACAAGATGGCGGGCCGGCACGGAAACAAGGGCGTTGTCTCCACGATCGTTCCGGTTCAAGACATGCCGTTTCTCCCGAACGGTCGTCCGGTTGATCTGGTGCTGAATCCGCTCGGCGTGCCGTCGCGTATGAACATCGGCCAACTTTTCGAGGTGGCGCTTGGCTGGGCGGGGCGCGAACTTGGACTTACATTCTCGACACCGATTTTCGACGGCGCATCGTGGGAGGAAGTTCAGGAGCAATTGAAGCAGGCGGGACTGAACGTGAATTCCAAGTCGGTTCTGATTGACGGACGGACGGGCGAGCCGTTCGACCAAGAGGTGACGGTGGGCTATCTCTATATGATGAAGCTCTCGCACATGGTCGATGACAAGATCCACGCGCGTTCCATTGGACCCTATTCTCTTATTACACAGCAACCGTTGGGCGGCAAGGCGCAATTCGGCGGCCAGCGCTTCGGCGAAATGGAAGTCTGGGCGCTGGAAGGTTACGGCGCCGCGCACGTGTTGCAAGAAATCCTCACCGTCAAATCCGACGACGTCGTCGGGCGCGCGAAGGTTTACGAGGCGTTGGTGAAGGGCGAGAACTTGCCCGAGTCGAACGTGCCGGAATCGTTCAACGTGCTCGTACGCGAGTTGCAGGGCCTCGGACTGGAAGTCAAGATTGAGTGAGGTCGGTTGCACGATCAAACAAACGATGTGGAACTGAACATGAAACTTTGGAGGCAGCATGCCTTATCTGCATAATGAACCAACGACAAGAAAAAATTATTCCAAGATTACGCTCAGCCTGGCGTCGCCGGATATCATTCTCCAGCGTTCGCACGGTGAAGTGACGAAGCCGGAGACTATCAACTACCGTTCGTTTCGACCGGAAAAAGACGGCTTGTTCTGCGAAAAGATCTTTGGCCCGGTGCGCGACTGGGAATGCCACTGCGGCAAATACAAGCGCATTCGTTACAAAGGCATTACGTGCGACCGATGCGGCGTGGAAGTAACGCAAAAAAGCGTGCGCCGCGAACGCATGGGCCACATTGCGCTTGCCGTGCCGGTAGTGCACATTTGGTATTTTCGCTCCGTGCCGAGCAAGATCGGAACGAGTCTCGGCATCGCCGCAAAGGAACTCGAAAAGATCATCTACTACGAATCGTACGTTGTCGTCAATCCCGGCACGACCGGTTTGCAGAAGCTCGACCTCATTTCGGAAGACCAGTATCTCGAAATTCTTTCGTCGCTTCCTGAGAGCAATCAGGATTTGGAAGATGACGACCCGAAGAAGTTTATCGCAAAGATGGGCGGCGACGCCATTAAAGAACTTCTGAAGCGCGTGAAAGTGGAAGAGCTGTCGGCGGAACTGCGCGTGGCGGTGAAGACGGAAACATCGGCGCAGAAGAAGGCCGATGCGCTGAAACGTCTCCGCG
>JACRFF010000079.1 GCA_016218005.1 Ignavibacteriales bacterium | reverse complement strand
GAACAGGAAAAAAAGTGTGGCGCAAAGAATGGGGGTTCGCATGGCAACGATTTAATAACCGGCGGGTGCGCCGTCGCGACGCGGATCGGAACCGCCGATGAGTTGGTGTGTTTCGGAATCTATTTGAATCGCGTTCACGCCGCCGAAATAATTATTGGCCGCGCCGTTCAGATAAATTCTCCAGCCCTTTTTGGATAGCGCGTCAAGCATCGTCTTGGGAATCCGCGTTTCCGCCACCAAGGTTTTTCCGGCGGGGAAAAAGCGCGGCGCATCCAGCGCTTCATTGAGCGGTTTGCCGAAATCGAGCAGCGCGATCAACACTTGCGCAATGGCCGGAGCGATGCGCGGCCCGCCGGGCGAACCGATGACCAGCACAGGTTTTCCATTCTTGCGCACAATGGTCGCCGCCATATTGGAGGGCGGGCGATGCAGCGGCGCAATTCCCCGGCGGCTCGTTGTGTCCGCCGCAAAATCGCCCATGTGATTGTTGAGCAGCAACCCCAATTCGGGAACCATCACTCCCGCGCCGAAAAAATAATTGATGGACTGCGTGACGCTGGCGATATTTCCGGCGCTGTCCACAACCACCAAATGCGTCGTGTTGCCGGGACCGAAAGCGCGGATGGAATCAAGCGCGGTAATTTTATCCGCCGCGCTGTCGCTGCGCATTCGCGTTCGCGCCGTGTCAATCCACGCGTCGGAGAGCAGCGCGTTTACCGGCACGCGGGCAA
Organism: Ignavibacteriales bacterium; assembly: GCA_016218005.1. Taxonomy (GTDB): domain Bacteria; phylum Bacteroidota; class Ignavibacteria; order UBA10030; family UBA10030; genus JACRFF01. The sequence goes on along the minus strand of JACRFF010000079.1, from coordinate 1,693 downwards.
AATCCGGATCAGCCACCCACGTATCGGCATCCTTCATCGCTTGCCGGGTTGCGCTCGCAATGGTGTGAATGTAATCTGCGCTGAGAAAACCCATCGCCGGCAAATCAAACGGCTCGACCAGTTTCAGCAATTCGAGCAGACACGCGCCGCCGCTGGCGGGTGGTGGCAGGGTGATAATTTCATAACCGTGATACGAGCCGCGCAACGGTTTGCGCTCTTGCGCGCGATAGCTCGACAAATCCTTGGTCGCAATAAATCCGCCGCGCTTGTGAACGGTTTGCGCGACGTCATTTGAATAAGGCGGATAATAAAAATTTTCGAGCCGGGTCTTGGAAAGAAAGCGCAGCGTTTGCGCCAAGCGCGGTTGTTTGAGTTTCATGCCCGCCATCAGCGGCAGGCTGTCGGAAAGAAACACGCTTGCCATGCCGGAATCCGACTGCAAATCGGGCAGATGATCGAGAATCATGGCCGACTGTTTTTCCGAAACCGTGTAACCCGTATCCGCGAGCGCAACCGCCGGAGCGAACACGTCGCGGAGCAATTTTGTTCCCCACCGCGTGTGCATCATTTGCCAACCCGCCGCCGCGCCGGGAGTCAATACCGACGTCGCGCCGCTGCGCTGCACCAATTTTAGGGTATCGCTTTTGTTGAAATAAATAGCCCGCTGCATAATTTCCGGCGCGCGTTCGCGGTAATCAATCACATAAAAACTATCTTTAGCCGCGTCAAAATACAGCGCAAAACCGCCGCCGCCCAAGCCGGAGGCATGTGGTTCGACGACGTTTAACGCTCCCAAGGTTGCAACCGCCGCATCTATCGCGTTGCCTCCGGATTGCAAAATATCTCGTCCCACTTGTGATGCCAAAGGATGTGCCGCCACGACCATGCCTCTGTTTTCCGTCGCGGGAACAGAGCGTGTGTAAGCAGTGTCAAGTGGCGCCGGCTTCGCGACCACGGGTTTTGTTTCGGGCTGCCTGACGACTTTTCCCGCGGTACAGCCGAGCAAAAGAGCAACGAAAAAAGCGAGAAAAAAGAGAAAGGAATGACGAATGCGAGGATTCATGCGAATTAGGATGTTCACTTTGGAAGAGTTGAACAAATTAGCAAGGCGCGAAACGAAAGTTGTATCCGCAGCTATTAAGCTGAGTATTACTCACGTTCGCAAGTGCATAAAATGCTAATTTTCCTCGTCCTTTGCAACAGAAGTTCCGCCAATTTTCTCCTTGCATATCAGCCGCCGGTTGCTATATTTTAGACATGATGACACGACCTAAGTTTATTGCATTCGCCGCAATGTCTCTTTGGTGCGCGGCGGTATGGGCGCGGCCTGCGAGTCTGCAGGTTATTGCTCCCGACACGACTCTGGAACTTGCGAGCACAAAACAGCACGGCAATTATTTCGTTGCGCTAAACGATCTGCGCCGGAAAATGAACCTCGCCGTCCTCGAAGATCAGGAAGCTAAGCTCATTATTTTGGCTTCGGTATTCGATTGTGTGCCGGTGTATGCGGCGGATGAACAGGACGCGATCACCGTGGACAAAACGCCATTTATTCGCTGGGAATTAGCGGCCAAAGCGCTGGGCGTATCTCAACCGGTGCGCCAAAATAACGTGCATGTGGATCATCCGCTGGCGGATTTGCTCAAGGCTCGCATTGGCACGGAGGTGGGCGATCACGCGGCGGGATTCGGTT
>JACRFF010000076.1 GCA_016218005.1 Ignavibacteriales bacterium | reverse complement strand
TGTCGAGTGGAGTCTTGCCGGCAAATGCCTGCGAGCATAGTACAACGGCAATTACCGCGGCATAGAGGGGGGCGCTGATTTGAATGTCTTTCATATATCAGTAAGTATCGGCTCGAAGTCCCTCAAAATGGAGGGAAACTCTAAGAAGCTGTAACCTTTACAAGCCGTGAGCAATCCTCTATATTGTCGCGCGAAAAGACAAAGGGTTTTGACAGACAACAGGTTACGCAAGGTTTTGGCATGAAACGACTGATACGAATCGGAAACGCCGGCGGTTACTGGGGGGATGATCTCACCGCCCTGAGGCGCCAGCTCGAAGGCGGCCCCCTCGACTATATTACCATCGATTTTCTCGCCGAAATCACAATGTCGATTCTTCAGGGACAACGAAAGAAGAACCCCCGGCTTGGCTACGCCACCGACTTTGTCGATCAAGTGCGGGAGTGTCTCCCTCTCATTCTTGATAAAAAGGTGACCGTCATCACCAACGCAGGCGGGGTAAACCCTTTGGCTCTTGGAAAAGCCCTGCTTGACGTAGCCAAGAGTCAAGGACGAGTACTTCGAGTTGGAGTCGTCCATGGTGACGATATCATGGACAGTCTCGATAGTCTCACCGCCTCAGGCGAATCCTTCACCAACCTGGAAACAGGGGAGAAGTTCGCAGGGGTGCGGTCGCGTGTTTTGTCAGCCAATGTCTATCTGGGTGCCGAACCAGTGGTGCGGGCGCTCAAGGCGGGATGTCAGATTATCGTCACCGGAAGAGTCACCGACACCGGCATTACCGTCGCCCCGATGATTCATGAATTCGGCTGGTCGATGAACGACTGGGACAAGATCGCCGCGGGAGTCGTGGCCGGTCATATCATCGAATGCGGATGCCAGGCAAGCGGCGGTAATATCTCGGACTGGCAGGACGTGAAATCTTTCCACAATATGGGTTATCCCATAATCGAGATGGAATCCACAGGAGAAATTGTCGTCACCAAGCATCCCCGTACCGGGGGCATCATCAGCGAGAAGAGTGTCAAGGAGCAGTTGGTCTACGAGATGGGCGACCCCTCGAATTACATCTCCCCGGACGGTATCGCGCGATTCGACACCATTCAACTGAAACAGGCGGGAAAAGACCGAGTCAAAGTATATGGCATAGTTGGCAAACCGGCGCCGCCAAAGCTCAAGATATCGATGGCTCATGAGGATGGATGGAAAATCAGCGGGATGCTTCTTGTCTCAGGCCCAGACACGCTCACCAAGGCCAAGGTCATCA
>JACRFF010000075.1 GCA_016218005.1 Ignavibacteriales bacterium | reverse complement strand
CTGAGACACTTACCGACATTGAGAAGCGATTTGCAAAAGAAGCAGGGCACATTCGCGTTCTGATACATTCGCTCGCTTTCGGAACGCTTCGACCGTTCGTTGCTGCAAAACTGGAAGAAGCGATCACCCAAGCGCAATTAGAAATGACCTGCGATGTGATGGCGCATAGTCTTGTGTACTGGACTCAAGGTTTGATTGTTCGAAAACTCATGCGTCGGGGTGGCCGTATTTTTGCGTTGACGAGCTCGGGAGGCCATGCACAAATACCGAGCTACGGAGCGGTGTCTGCGGCGAAGGCTGCGTTGGAATCACACTGTCGTCAACTTGCGATGGAGCTTGGACCTCGCGGCATTACGGCAAATGCAATCATGGCAGGCGTTACTGATACGCCGGCACTTCGAAAAATTCCCGACAACATGGAAATGCTCTCGATCGCGCGCAATAAAAATCCGGGTTGTAGGTTGACGATGCCGGAAGACGTCGCTAAAGCTATCGCATTGCTTGCCAACGAAGATGCTTTCTGGATATCGGGAAATGTGATTGGGGTTGACGGGGGAGAAGATATTGTTAGTTATGTTGGCCAAAAAACAGAATTGGAAAACGACTAAGCCCCTCTTCTGGAATTTATCCCGAAGACAATTTATTCTCTATCTCTGTGCACGCGATTGGGAACTTGTTCCTTCCTTTTTTACTCACCGTTTATTTGTTGGGTCGAGGCATTGCATAAAGTTTTTGAGGATAAGCGGCGTTGCAAGACAGTAGTTTGCAGATTTCTTGTTTCGCGCCCGACATTATTGTATATTTATTTGTCCTGAGTGTGGAAAAATCAGGATGGTGGACCAATGGTCAAGGGACCTAAGCCCATTCGAGATTGGATGGGCAGTCACCCGAATCCCGAAACGAAATACCAATCAGCCGTTTCGGTTAGTTCGGACAGGTAGCTCAGTCGGTAGAGCAATGGACTGAAAATCCATGTGTCGGCGGTTCGATTCCGTCCCTGTCCACTGATTTCACCACTTTTTGACCGAAGTGTTGGCAACTGCTAACAGTAGTGCTAACACTTTTGGTTTTTAGGAGGTCAAAGTGGCGATCCGCTTTCGTGCTTCCTTGTTTGTTTTCCGCCCACCATTTCAACAGAAGACCCAATCGTTCGAGACCTCACGTAATAATTGCTCTGGGTGTTCTTTTTCCCCATAGCGACCGAAGTACTTGTCTCCATGAGGAAGAGTGAAACGACACGAGGTAAGCGGTCGTAGGCAAGGTTACAACGAAGGATTGTTTTTGCCGATTCTTGCGCTTGGTTCGCCGACCCATCCGTTACCATCCTTCTATTATGATGGATGGCTCAAGACGTACCGTGCTGAGACGTGGTATGGGATGACTTATTTTGTTTTTCCGCCGTTGTTCGGCCATCACTACGGACAGTGTTGGATCGACTGCCGGAATATTGTCGACGGGAAGAATAAAGAATTTGGCATTACCTATTTCGAGAATTCACGCCGTGCCACGTTGGCGAATCGACAGTACTGCATAGAGAACCCGATGAAGTTCAAGGGCTACAGCGATTCGCTTTGGGGATTGACGGCGTGCGACGGTCCGGGTAAGGATGGAGCGAAAGGGTACTTCGCGCGCGGCGCGCCGAATTCGGAGATTGACGATGGCACCATTGCACCGACCGCTGCGGGAGGATCGATTTCTTTCACGCCGAAAGAATCGATCAAAGCACTGCGAACGATGTACGCGCTGCTCTGCACCGGCAACGACCGACGATT
>JACRFF010000070.1 GCA_016218005.1 Ignavibacteriales bacterium | reverse complement strand
TGTAAAAACACACTTTTGTCACACTGAGCCTGCCTGTGCCGAAACGAAGCTTCGGCTTCGTGCCTGCACGCCTGCCTGTCCGGTAGGCAGGCCAAAGTGCATTTATGTTTCGGCACGCAGGCGTGCAGGCAGGCGAAGCGAAGTGTCCCTTTCTAACGTGGATTCTTCACTTCGTTCAGAATGACTCGTAAAGAACTTGAGTTTTTACACAAACTCAACCCTTTGGAGAAATTGTAACTTTGCGCGAGAAGGACTACATTGACCTGTGCATGAACAGGCCTGCATGCCCGCTTCCCGTTTCGCTCGCCTCGCCGAGGCGGATGCAGCGAGGCGAGTCGGCGGGCAGGCGAGCGCTCATTCTTGCCAATGGCCACCCGCCGACGAAGCGGCTTGTCAAGACACTCAAGAACATGTCCGCCATCTTTGTGTGCGCCGATGGAGGCGCCAACGCGGCGGCACGAATGAGCCTGACGCCCGACCTGATCATCGGAGACCTTGATTCGATTGCCCACGAGACAAAAAAGAAATTCTCCCGTGTCCAGACAAAGCATATTGCCGAGCAGAATAGTACGGACTTGGAAAAGGCGATACGATGGCTCTTGCAGCGCGGCTACCGTGAGATTGTTGTGGCAGGGGCGTTGGGCGGCAGACCCGATCATCTTTTGGGGAACTTCAGCGCGCTTGTCAAGTTTTCCGGCAGAGCAAGTATCCGATTCGTTGACGATCGGGAGGAGGTTTGTTCAGTAGGGAAACAGTTTGCCGCAACGCTGAACGTCGGTGAAACAATCTCGCTGCTTCCGCTCAACCGTTGTGAAGGCATCACAACGAAAGGATTCAAGTGGGATTTGAAAAACCAAGTGCTGGAGTTGGGATATCGTGAAAGCACCAGCAACGTCGCTGTGGCAAACGTCGCGACGATCAGAGTTCGCAAAGGGGATCTCCTGCTCTATCGACGGATCGGAAAATCAAACGCGACATACTCAGCGGCACGCAAGTAGGTTTTCCTCCAATCAGCAGACGCCGTGATTCACCTCTCGCCTATTGACATTGCACTCATCGCGGCGTATTTCATTGGAGTTGTGTTCGTTGGCTTTCGTGCTTCGCGCCGAAAGAAATCCGGCGCCGACGATTTCATTCTTGCCGGCCGCACGCTCACGTTACCGATGTTTGTTGCAACATTGGTGTCCACATGGTATGGCGGCATACTTGGCGTTGGAGAGTTCTCCTACCGATTCGGCCTATCGAATTGGATTGTGTTCGGCGTACCGTACTACGTGTTCGCGCTCGTCTTTGCCCTGTTCCTTGCTAAGCGGGTGCGGGCATCCAACCTCACCAGCATACCTGAGAAACTCGAAGCGGCATACGACCGGACGGCTGCGATTATCGGCGGCGGATTGACGTTTGTGCTCGTTACGCCCGCGGCGTATGTTCTCATGCTTGGCGTGCTGGCAAGATTGATGTTCGGCGTGAATCTTGCGGTTGGAGTTATTATCACCACCGCGATAACAGTAGTTTACCTTTTCAGCGGCGGCTTCCGCTCGGACGTGTGGGCGAATGCGCTGGAGTTCGTGCTGATGTTTCTCGGCTTCGCGTTGATGGTGGGATTTGCCGTTCACCATTACGGCGGCTGGGAATTCCTTCGCAGCCACGTTCCCGCCTTGCATCTTACGTGGCACGGCGGAAATTCATGGCAGTTTATTGCCATCTGGTTCTTCATCGCACTGTGGACTCTGGTCGATCCGGCGTTCCATCAACGTTGCTTCGCTGCTAAGGACCCCGCAACTGCCCAGCGAGGGATTCTCGTCTCCATTCTCTTTTGGTTTGTGTTTGATTTTCTTACGACCGCTTCCGGGTTATACGCAAGGGCCGCACTGCAACATCTCGACGATCCATCACTCTCATATCCTCTTTTGGCGGAGGCAACGCTGCCGTCGGTTGCAAAAGGATTGTTCTACATCGGTATGCTGGCGACGATCATGTCCACGCTGAGCAGTCTGATGTTGATCAGCGGCATCACGGTGGGGAAAGATATTATGGGCAGAGTGCGCCGTGTGGGCAGCGATGAAGCCAGCGTGAAGCGATGGACGAACTTCGGGATGGTGTGTGCGGCGCTTGTTTCAGTCTGTCTTGCGCTTTTGCTTCCATCCGTCGTAAGCCTGTGGTACACGGTCGGAACCTGTGTTGTGCCGGGGCTTTTGATTCCTGTGCTCGCAAGTTATTCGCGGCGATTCGGCATGTCGGCGATGGGAGCGAAGAGTATCATGCTGACCGCACCGTTGTTGTCGACTGCGTGGCTTCTTGCCGGTCAACTCAATTCGCGCGGCGACGGTGGAGTCTATCCGTATGGCATCGAGCCAATGTATCCCGGCTTGCTTGCCGCATTGGTCGGGTGGATTATCGACCGCATAGCCGTTGGAGCAAAAAGACTGAGCGCCAACCGACCGACCGAGGTCAAATGATAAGTGATGTTACGCACAACCGATACTTTTGCATCTCTTGCTCAAGGAAAAACAATATGACCCCCTGCGTGGCGCTTCAGCGCCACGCGTCCCCCTTCAAAAGGGGGACAAAATAGGGGTGGTTGAGCGTTATCTTTCCCCTCCTTGGCAAGGAGGGGACCAAGGGGAGGTCAGCTTTTACTCTCTTGCGTAACATGAGTTAAATATCTTGAGAGCGCAAAAGACAGTGAGCGCATACGAGCGGCGCAACGATCCACAGAACGAGTGCGAGCACCAGCAAAATAATGCT
>JACRFF010000063.1 GCA_016218005.1 Ignavibacteriales bacterium | reverse complement strand
TTTCGTAATCCACGAATTCACTTTCTATATATGCCACAACGCACGCAAGCTCGCCCTCGTTCAATCGGTATCTCGGCATCTGAACATCCGGCAAAAAGTGTTTGGGATTTTTCAGGTAGTTGTAAAGCCATTGTTTGCTCACCTTACTTGCCACTTTCCCCAAGTCTGTGGCAACCGAACCTCCTTTCCCGTTCACGGCGTGGCAGCTAATACAGCGAGCCTCACGAAACCGCGTGGATCCACGATCGACCATCGCTGCCTTCTGAGTTTCCGAGGTCGAAGTCAGTTGGCCAGGCAACGGCTCAAGCATGGCCCCTTGCGGAAATGCTGCAAATGTCATTAAGAAATCAGCGAGGATGTTCGATTCCTCATCTGAGAGAAGAAAATTCGGCATTCGGGTTTTCGAAAAATATGCTTTCGGATTTTTCAGCCAATGGACCAACCATGTTCGGTTCACCTTCGAGCCGATACCATCAAGAGGAGGAACCCATTGCTTCTGATACCCCTCGATCTTGTGGCACCCGATGCAATTCGATTCTTCGATCAAGCGCCGGCCTAAATTCAGAATCGGTGCATGGGGAACGTCGCTCTCTTTGTGACACTTTGCGCACGAAGCCTCCATGAATTCTTTCGGGACAATCGGCCTGTCCCAATATTTTACTTTGCCAATGGATTCCTTGTACTCCGTCGCCGACCCTTGTCCTTCATGACAGATTGTGCACCCGAATTCTTCAACGTCGTGATAGATCCGTGGATGAGTTCGTATAGGCTGCTCTGCTTCTTTCAACGCGTCGACTTTCAAGCCAAGATGGCACGTTACGCACCGATCGACGCGATCTAACTTTTGAACCCAAATTTGTTTGATGCCGATTTCTGCGGGTTTGATGCGTTGAGGAAGTTTGTCAATGACATTGTTGTATCTGTACTGATACAACTTCCATTCACGAAAATAATCTTTGAATGGCGAAACTGCCAGAACGACGAGGAGAACGATGCTGGACAGCGCAAAGTATGTTCGAGGATTTTTCATGAGCGACAGGTCAATAGATTTCCTGCCAGGGCCACGTCCAAGTCCATTCCGGTCCGCGGAATAACGTGCCGATGGCAGTGAGCACAACGACATTGATGACGAACCACGTCATAATCCACCACGACAGAGGCCGTAACCCAAGCCAACCGACAATGCCGTGTTCTTTTTTCGAAAAGTACGGCGCGAGTACGAATGCCGTCATGACCAGCGTCGGAACGAGCATCGCGTACACTTCAAAAAAGATAAGAACAACTGAAACACTGCCGACCGTTGCAATAAGGACAACCAATGTTTGCTTGCGATCTTCTTTCCAGAGCCCTTCCCGTTTCAAGTTAATTCTGAAATAAGGAATCACGATCAACGCAATGACCGCCAGCGTCGGCAGAATTACGCCGGCAACGACGGGCGGAAAATAATGGAGGAGTTCCTGCAGCCCGAGAAAGTACCAGGGCGCTTTGGCGGGATTCGGAGTGTGCTCAGGATTCGCGATCCACTCCAGCGGCGCATTGAAAACGAGGGAAATAATCGTAAGCACAACGATCATCATTTCAAAGGCAATAACCTCCTTCACGACTAAATTCGGAACGGTCATCACCATCTCTTCGTCTTCTTTTTTTACTCGTGCAACCGTCCTTCCTTTTATGAAGGCAACCCGTTTCGGCACTTTTTTCGCATCCGAAGATTGTTCCATCTGAAAATTCTTCTCGCCGTTCATTGCTTCCCCCTCTCAGACGCATCTACCATACAAGAGGATCCTCCTTCTGCTATTCCAAGTTTGACATCCGAGCTTCGCCTGTTACACGCCGCCATCTTTCCTCACTCTCCAGAAATGAATTCCCATCAGTACCATCGCAACAACTGGAATAATGAAGCAGTGCAACACATAAAATCGAATGAGCGCATTCTCACCGACGATGTTTCCTCCGAGGAGGAGAAACGAAATCTTCTCGCCAAACCCACACGGCATTGCCCGCACCATATTGGTGCCGACGGAGATCCCCCAGAACGACAATTGATCCCACGGCAGGAGATAGCCGGTGTAGCTAAGCAACACCGTGATGACGAGAAGAAAAACGCCGATGACCCAGTTGAACTCTTTCGGGGGTCGGTAGGAACTGGTATAAAACACGCGCAGCATATGAAGGAATACAACGGCCACCATCGCGTGCGCCGCCCAGCGGTGCATGTTGCGAAGAAACTGTCCCGATGAAACAACAAATTGCAGATCCTTCATATCCCAGTACGCTTGCTGGACGGATGGGCGATAGTACAGCATCAGTAAGGCACCCGTTACTGTCAGAACGATAAAAAGGCCAACGGATAATCCGCCGAGTCCCCACGTGTAGGTGTACCTGATCGACCGCTTCCGGACTTTCGTAGGATGAACGTGAAGGAAAAAATTGTAGAAGACTGCTTCTGCACGCGTACGATTGGATGTCGGAAGTCCATGTCGGAATATCGAACGCCAGACCCGCGACTCGAAGAGTTTGTCAAACACGTGCTTCATCTTTGATCTCCGAATATTTCAGCTTTCCTGTCCTATGGAACGCGCACACCCCGGATAACAATCGACAATCATCGGGAAATATCGATTGAGCGCACACCTTGTCACTGGCTGCCTGCTCGCCTCTCGCCTCGTCTCCGACCAGCCTCGACGAGTCTAGGCGGGCGAGTCAGAGCGGGCGCTTCCCGTCTCGCTCGCCTCGCTTCGGCGAAGCGGGCCAATACTCATCGAATCGTTCCACGATACCTTCCTTTGATCATACTTTGAGGGTCGCTTCATCACTAACCATGATCGATTTATCGACCACCAATTGTTTTTGATCGTCGAGCGAGAGAGAAAACCGCGGGAGCGGTCGGGGCGCCGGACCAGTAATCTTCTTTCCCTCTCTGTCGAACTTGCTGCCGTGGCAGGGACAGGCAATAATGCCGTCTTCCGATTTCCAATTTGTAATGCATCCGAGGTGCGTGCAGACAGCCGAGAGGGCGTAAAAATATCCTTCCTTCGCCCTGACGATAAACACCTTTTGTTCTTTGTTGAGTGTCACACTTTCCGGCGGATAGTTTTCCGGCGACCCAACTTTGAACTTTGTTGGCGGTTCCTTGACAACATTCGGTGCAAGGTATTCACCGGTCAATACGATGCTGCCGACGGCTGCAATCCCGATGGCGCCGGCACCGATACTTTCAAGGAAGTACCGACGGGTCAGGAGTCTTTCTTTTTTGTCCACTTCAGGATCATTGTCCACGGTTCACCATTTCATCTATTCTACTTGCATCGTTTCGGACACAGTGTATCCTTGCATCGTGATACATCCGACCGGGCAACGCATGGCGCACAGCCCGCAACGAATGCAGCGCTTCTCATCTTTGATCATCACTGAACCAACAACATTGGCAGCGGCGCCTTTGAGAACGACATCGTAGGTGCTCTCAAGTTCAGTTTGAAGTACATCGTCAGCGCTCACGCGGTCCAGCGTAACAAGGTCGATGCAGTTCTCGGGACAAATATCAACGCATCCGCCGCAGAGGATGCATTCGCTGCCCGTCTCTTCACCCACTTCGTCAAAAACTGTATTTTCCCAGCAATGTAAACATCGGGATACTTCTCGTCTCGCTTGTTCTTCCGTATATCCAAGTTCAATTTGCGAAACGCCAATCCGGCGTTTGATAGGCAACACCGGCATCGGGACACGTTCAATGTTTTCATACACCCAGTCACGGTTATAGCGAGAAGTATTTGCAACGATGATTTCAACGTCTCGTTCTGAAAAAGTAATCTCAACGGCTGTTGTTCGCCTGCCCGTCAGAAACGTATGAAGAGACTGAGCCGCTTTTTTCCCGTTGGCAATGGCATCGATAGCATTGCGCGGACCGAAGGAGACGTCGCCCCCAGCAAAAATCCCAGGCGCACTCGTTGCCAACGTCGTAGGGTCAACCTTGATGGTGTTGCGCGGCGTTATTTCGATTTTATCTTCCGGTCGAACCCATAAGAGGTCGGATGTCTGACCGATCGCCATGATGACCGTATCCGCTTCGATCGTTTGTTCCGTTCCGGTTGCGAATTTCGGGTTGAATTTTTTTTGCTCATCGAATACGGAGACGCAATCGATGGTCTCAAACCCAACCACCTTGCCGTTTTCTCCGATAATCCTGCTGGGACCTTTTCGCGGGTGGATCTGAATTCGCTCCTCGAGTGCTTCTTCTATTTCGCTTGCCGCCGCCGGCATTTCGTTCCAATCTTCCAGGCAGACCATGTGAACTTCTTTGGCGCCAAAGCGGACAGCGGAACGCGCGACATCTAACGCTTCAGCGACTTCGGTCACATGGCCGACATCCATTTTTTCCTGTCGGGCGGCAGTTCGAGCGACATCGATCGCAACATTCCCCCCACCGATGACCACCACTTTGTTTCCCAATTCTACCCGGTATCCCAGATTAACGTTCAAAAGAAAATCCACCGCGCGAAAAACGCCGTCAAGTTCAACGCCTCCGATGCGAAGATCACGACTTTTATGCGCACCGATTGCGATGAAGATGCCTTCATAACCCTGCTTTTTCAAATCGGCAAGCGTAAAATCACGACCGACGGCGGAGTTGAGCTTCAGCTTCACGCCGAGACTCAAGATGGCATTGATTTCGAGCCGGATTAACTCACGCGGGAGACGATATTCGGGGATGCCGACCCGCAGCATTCCTCCTGCAACCGATTGCGCTTCGAACACCGTCACTTCGTACCCGAGGAGAGCGAGGTCGTGTGCGCACGACAAACCGGAAGGTCCGCCGCCCAGCACGGCAACTTTAATTCCATTTTTCTTCACGGACTTTCCAAAGACCTCTTTCAACTTTTCGAGATCCACCATACTCTCGACGCCAAAACGTTCCGTCACAAAACGCTTTAATGCGCGGATGGCTATCGGTTGATCAAGTTCACCACGCCGACAAGCGGTTTCGCACGGCGCGGCACAAATTCGACCGCAGATGGATGCGAACGGATTCGGCCGACGAGCAACGTGGTACGCCTCCCGGTATCGTCCCTGTGCGATGAGCTCAACATACCGCCCGGCTTCTGTATGGACGGGACAAGCAGCCATGCAAGGAAAGTTCGAATCAAGCCATTCTAAGTCAACAAATTTGATTTGCTCCGACATGCTATTTAACCAATTTTCCTTTTCTCTCAAGGATGTATAACCACGCCACGGTTATCAGGGAGAGAAGCATAAAGACAATCCCAAGTTCTGAGATTTCGGTCAACTCCACGCTCAGCCGGAGAGTCTGTGGCGCTTCACCGGATGAATGGACGTCTTTGAGAAAGAGCAGCAATCCAACCACGAAACCCACTGCCGCACAAATTTTAATATTAAAGCGACTCGGTTCCGTCATCATTGTTCGCCCCTCCTTCAATTTGTGGTTGAAAAAGCTCGGCTTAGAAAGTCCGGTAGTGCAAAGCGGAACAACTTCCAACTTGTAATGCGACTATTTCTTCAACCCGAAATCAACCGTGGCTTCCCCTTTTTCGGGCACTGTAACAGAAACGGATTCGCCCTTCAGCTTCTCATGCCAAATCTTTAGCGTATAGCTCCCGGCGGGAACGTCCTTGATCCGGTAACTCCCGTCTTTCTCGCTGACGGCGTAGTACGGCGTTTCCAGAACTATGACGTATGCTTCCATCTCGGGATGCACATTACACAGCATCACAGGGACGCAGCCCGGGTTCTTAAACGTGTACGACCGAATTTGTCCTTTGGGCCACGTCCCGAGATTGAATTTTTCTGCGCATTGATCCGGCGAAAAGACATTATGCAGCACGTCGTCGCTGTTCAGAAAATCGACCGTTGAGCCAACGACGATGGGAAGCACATGCGGATGGAACATAAGATTCTTCTGGTCAAACTTTGGGTGTTCCTTTTGCGGTGCGAACGTCTTCGACGGGATTTTCTCAACATAGATGACCGCATCTCCGCTGTGCTTGACACCTTTCGCTTTGACCTTACCTACGATGTCGCCGGCGAGTGAGACACTCGATATGCAAATCAACAACGCCAAGACGAGATGGAGCTTTCTCATTTGATTTCCTTTCCTTTAGGCTCTGCATTTTGATTCCATGGTGATCTAGTGTTCTGTCTCAGAAACACGTTGAATAAGTGCTTGTGGCATGGCAAAGCCATCCCTTCGGGGCTGGGATTGTGGAGAAAGCAAATCGCGGAGACGCGGAGAACGCACCAGCCCGCCATGCGGTCTGGCGGGGAGGCACGCAGAGAATAGAAGCCCAATCATTCTGGTTTCTCTGCGAATCTCTGCGACCCCCGCCAGACCGCCTGCCAGACAGCGCCGCAGGCTGGCGTAGCGGGCAGGCCCGC
>JACRFF010000062.1 GCA_016218005.1 Ignavibacteriales bacterium | reverse complement strand
TCTCTGGTGCTATAATGGGCGCAGGTGCAGTCAAACGAGTCTCTGCTGTACGATGGGGTATTGGAAAAAGAATTGTTTGGGCATGGGTTATAACCATACCTGCAAGTGCAGCTATTGGTTATGTGTGCACATTAATCATATACCAATTCGTATAACTAACAAACTTTTAGGTGTATAATGCACAATTCTACTCTACAAATATTTCTTGCAGAATTACTTGGTACATTTGGTCTTGTGATAGCTGCTACTGGTTCAATAGTTTATGATGCAAAACTGGAAAACACATTAGGATCTGTTTTTGTTGCATCTGTACACTTTATTGGCATATTGATTGTGGTGTATTTGTTTGGAAAATATTCAATGGCCCACTTTAATCCCGCAGTAACCATTGGATATTTTGTTGCAGGTTATACAAAAAAGAGTCAATTACCAGCTTATTTTGCAGCTCAGATTATGGGTGCATTTCTTGGAAGTATAGCAGTAAAATTTCTAATTGGTGATTATGCTAATCTAGGAACCAACTTTCCTAATTTTTCTTACTCGATTCAAGTCTTTTATGGTATTGAGATTCTTGCAACAATTTTATTGATGGGTACAATCTTTAGTGTAGTTTATCTTAAGAAACTAAATCAATTTAGCGGCATCGCAATAGGTGGAATTGTAGCACTAGATGTTTTCTTTTTTGGTCCTATTTCAGGAGCATCCATGAATCCATTTCGCTCTCTTGCACCCGCAGTAATATCCGGCCATTTTGATGATTTGTGGCTTTACATGACTGCTCCATTCATAGGAACCGTGATTGTAGGCATACTGTTCAAAAAAATTACCAAATTCAAGCGTATGGAATAAAATATTACGAATAATAATAACAGAAAAACAAATCCTATATTGTCAAAATCAAAAAAACTTTTTGATGTTGCAAAAAAGATAATTCCATCAGGAATAAACAGTCCTGTTAGATATTTTGAACCATATCCATTCTTTGTCAAAAAATCGCAAAGCAGTTGGATCTGGGATGAAGATGGAAATAAGCTGATCGACTACATCGGCTCGTGGGGACCGATGATTCTGGGACATGCCGAGCCGCGAATTCTGAAAGCGGTTGCTTCGACGATGAAACACGGCACAAGTTTCGGGGCGCCGACCGAGATGGAAGTACGAATGGCGGAACTGATCTGCAAGATCGTTCCTTCGGTTGAGATGGTACGGATGGTAAACTCCGGCACCGAGGCAACGATGAGCGCCATCCGACTGGCACGAGCGTTTACCGGAAAAGAAAAGATCGTCAAGTTTGAAGGATGCTACCACGGCCACGGCGATTCGTTTCTCATCAAAGCCGGTTCCGGCGCAATGACGCTCGGCGTTCCCGATAGTCCCGGTGTTCCGGCATCGGTTGCAAACGGCACGCTGACTGCCGCCTACAACAATTTGGAATCCGTACGGCTGCTGTTCGACCGGCATCGAAGCCAGATTGCCGCCGTCATCGTCGAACCGGTGGTCGGCAACATGGGTTGTGTTCCGCCGGCCATTGGTTTTCTGGAGGGGTTGCGCGCGCTTTGTAATCAGTACGGCGCATTGCTCATATTTGATGAAGTGATGACGGGCTTCCGTGTTGCGCTCGGCGGCGCGCAACAATTGTTCGGCGTGCGACCCGATCTTACCACGATGGGCAAAATCATCGGAGGCGGATTGCCGGTAGGCGCGTACGGCGGTCGAAAAGAAATCATGCAGATGGTCGCCCCCGCCGGACCGATGTATCAAGCGGGAACTCTTTCAGGCAACCCGTTGGCGATGGCGGCGGGATACGCAATGCTTTCCGTGCTCTCAAAGAAACGATCGCTCTATACGGTTCTCGAACGGCGCGGCAAGCAGCTTGAGAACGGAATTCGTGAGAATCTGAAAAAGCTCGGGCTTGACCTGCAACTCAATCGTGTCGGCTCCATGTTCACGCTTTTCTTCACTTCGCAACAGGTGGTGGACTACGCAACCGCCGCCACATCCGACCGCGCAAAGTTCGCGGCCTACTTCAACACCATGCTAGAGAGCGGAATCTATCTTCCCCCGTCGCAGTTTGAAGCGGCGTTCATTTCAACAGCACATTCCGAAATGTTGATCGAGAAAACGGTCAAAGCCAATCGCAACGCCCTGCGGAAGGTATTCTCCAGCAGATCGTAAGGTCATACCTCTTCAACGAAGCAATAACATGGAAATGAAGGAATGGGATGGGGAAGAAATCCGACGTTGGCTCAATTAAAATTTCTCGTCGCCTCGATACAAACCATCCGAACTCTATCGAAATGACCTTCGGATACTGATTATCCGACTTGCTCCACGCGCTTGATCTCTTTGTGGTCGAACATCAACGCGCGCTCAACACCGGCACGGAGCGTCATGTTGGACATCGGACAGAGACGGCAGGAACCGGTGAGACGCACTTCCACAATGCCGTCCTCCAGCACGCGCACCACTTCCACATCGCCTTCATCCTGCTGAAGGTAAGGCCGTATGCGTTGAAGACTGGCAGATATGGATTCAGTTGTGAGCATGGGAACAAAGCTCAGTTCTGCTGGCCGATAAGAATTTCAATCTTCGGCTGCTGAGGTCCGGAGACATTTCGAATGCTTACTTGCGCCGCAAGATTGCGCGCAATCTGCCGAATGATCTTAGACTGAGGCGAATCCGGTTTGCCGTGCACAATCGGATTGCCCTGGTCGCCGCCCACGCGCACGTTGGTATCGATTGGGATTTCACCGAGGAACGGCACATTGAGTTCCTCTGCCGTCCTTTTGCCACCGCCGCTATCAAAAATGTTTTCGCGCTGACCGCAATGACTGCAGATGAAGTAGCTCATGTTCTCGATAATGCCGAGCACCGGCACATTGACTTTGTTGAACATCACCAAACCTTTGCGTGCATCTGCCAGCGCCACATCTTGCGGCGTCGAAACGATCACAGCGCCGGTCAGCGGAACAGTCTGCACCAACGTAAGCTGGATGTCGCCCGTTCCCGGCGGCAGGTCGAACACAAGATAGTCGAGTTCACCCCACTCTACGTCGCCCATGAATTGCTTCACCGCGCCGCTCGCCATCGGTCCGCGCCAAATCACCGCTTGCATCGGGTCGACCAGAAAGCCGATCGACATAATTTTCACGCCGTATTTTTCCAATGGATGCAATCGACCGTTCGACACTTTCGGTCGTTCATTCACGCCGAACATCAATGGAATGCTCGGGCCGTACACATCGGCATCCACGAGTCCGACTTTTGCGCCGTCCATCGCCAGCGCAACGGCGAGATTCACCGCTACCGTAGATTTGCCAACGCCTCCCTTGCCGCTGGCAACGGCAATCGTATTCTTCACGCCGGGGAGAATGCTTTCCTTCTGGGCGTTCACGTGGGCTATAACGCTTGACGTCATGGTAATCTCGACGTTGCCGACCTCCGCGATGTTGGCGCGTATAGCTTTTTGGCAATCCGCAATGAACTGATCGCGCACGGGACAGGCCGGCGTGGTGAGTTGCAAATCGAATTTGATATTCTTGCCGGCGATGTTCAAGTTTTTGACAAAGCCCAGCGAAACAATATCCCGATGCAGGTCCGGATCGTGAACGGATCGAAGTGCTTGCAAAATATTTTCTTCAGTCAACGGTAACATAGGTCTTCCTCACAAATTGTCCTCAGCACTGTTGTTGATAATAAGATACAGAAAAGTCGGTGTTGGAACAACGGAGCGGTGGAGTGATCGGTTTCCGTAGGAGTTTGATGTACAATTCGTCCGCAATCATCACCACGGTAAACCCCGTTAGAGAGAATCTCTAACGGGGTGTTCGCTAAAACCAAATCCGATCCAATGCAGAAGCATTGGATCGAGATCT
>JACRFF010000001.1 GCA_016218005.1 Ignavibacteriales bacterium | reverse complement strand
TAGAAGAATTACGCAAAAAGTTAGGTGAGAAAAAGCCAATTGAAGAGCTCATGGGAGAAAGTCCTCAAATGATCATCGCTATGCTCACGCGATACTTCATCCAGCTTGTTCGTGCCGCAGAGCTTCGGCGGCGGCGCGCATCCGAGCACGAGGTTGCTTCGGCGCTGCGCATCTCGCCATATTTTGTCAAGAATATTATCGAAGCCTCCGGCAATTTTTCCTCTTCCCACATCGACCATTGTTTTGCCGCCCTGCGAGACGCCGACGTTGAACTGAAAAGTTCGGGGCGTGAACCGGCGCTTGTTCTGGATCTTCTCATCTATTCGCTCGTGCGCGGCGACGTAGTTCGACCGACGGACTATTTTCTGGTATGATCGAACACGTTGCGCGCCTCTTTGTTTCGCCGACCTCTGTGGAGTGGATGAGATTCGCCGCCGTTCTGCTCGGATTGTTTGCGTTCATCGGCGTTGGGGAATCAATTCGTGCCGTGCTGCGATTCTCTCCGGAGGTTACCCGAAAACTTGTCCACGTCCTTACCGGCATCCTGATTTTTTTTACTCCCAAGTTTTTCATCTCAGCATTGCCGCCGTTGCTGATGGCCGTTGTCTTCATTGCGGTCAACGGCCTGGCGATTCGGCTGCACTTGTTGAAAGGAATGCACGGTACCGGTCGCTCCACCTACGGAACGGTCTACTATCCACTTGCGTTCTTGATTCTTGTCGTGCTCTTCTGGTATTCCGCTCCAGAAATCGTCTCGCTGTCGATGCTGAGCCTTGCCCTTGGGGATGCCGCTGCTGCCATTGTCGGAGAAAACATGCGCAATCCGACAACCTACTATCTGACATCAGACCGAAAGTCGGTGGAAGGGTCGTTCGCGATGTTTCTTTCCACCGCAATTGCGTTAGCGTTTGGAATGCACTTCCTTCTTCCCGCAGTTTGGTTCTCTCTTGCTCTCATAATTTTGATTGCCGTGGCTGCTTCAACGGTTGCGACGGCGTGCGAAGCGCTCTCCGCCCGCGGACTCGATAATCTTACCATTCCGCTTTCGGTGGCAGGTGTCATCCACGTCTATTTGTATTCGCCTTCTCCGGAAATCATTTCTCAATTCACGCTTGGCGTTTCTTTTGGGCTGGCCATTGCTGCCGTTTCTTTCTACGCGAAGTTTCTTTCGGCCAGCGGCTCCGTTGCAACGTTTTTACTTGCAACGGCAGTCTATGGACTTGGCGGTTGGAAATGGACTGCGCCAATTCTGACCTTCTTCGTTCTCTCAAGTCTGCTGTCGAAGGTGGGTAGAATAAAAAAATCTACGCTCGATTCGATCTTCGAGAAAACCGGTGCGCGAGATTTTTTTCAGGTTGCCGCGAACGGCGGTCTGGCAGGAATGTTGGTGGTCGCGCAGCATGTTGTTCCTTCCGTGAATTTCTTTCCTGCGTACCTTGGTTCGGTAGCGGCGGCCACCGCAGATACGTGGGGAACGGAGGTCGGATTGCTTTCAACGCAAACGCCTCGGCTGATAACTTCGCTGAAGCCGGTTGAGCGAGGAGCGAATGGTGCGGTGACATGGTTAGGGATGTTTGGCGGCGCCATCGGTGCTTGCCTTGTGGCGGCAACAGCCTTCGGGTTTTCGGCACCGCTTTCCTTCGTTCTGAGAGCGGTTGTCGGCGGCTGTGTCGGAGCAGGTGTCGATAGTCTTCTTGGAGCGACCGTGCAAGCGGAATACCAATGCGTGGCTTGCCACAAGCGCACGGAGAAATCCATCCACTGCGACCAACCCACCGAATTTCTTCGAGGCATCCATTGGATCGACAATGACGTTGTGAACTGGTGCTGCGTCATTTCCGGCGCCGTCGTTGCCGCACTTCTCTGAAATCTTTTCTTCTTCGTCCTTCCTTCGTTCATTGCTTCTTGCGGAGTCCTTCCGTATTTTCGACCATTCGTGAGAATGTATTTCTGATGAATCAGAGTTACGACATTGTCGTTGTAGGAGCGGGGCCGGCCGGCTCAACTGCCGCACGTTACGCCGCTGCATCCGGCGCCCGCGTTCTTGTTCTCGAAAAGGACCGCGACGTTGGCTATCCGGTTCGATGCGGCGAAGCTGTTGCACACGAGGGGCTGGTTCAGTTCATCGAGCCGAATCCACAATGGATTGCATCCACCGTTACCCAATTTCGGTTGGTCGCTCCTAACGGAAAGTCGACTATTCCCACACTCGACGGGGCCGGGTATGTTTTGGAGCGGCGTTTGTTTGATTACGAATTGGCGAAGCTGGCAGTCCGGCACGGGGCGGAAGTTGTAACGAAGGCGTATGTGTATGACTTGCTGAGAGAAGGAAAAGCGATTGCCGGAGTCAAGGTGTTGATCAAGGATAAGCCGGAAGACATTCGCGCCAAGATTGTCGTGGGAGCCGACGGCGTGGAATCGCGCGTTGGCAAATGGGCGGGGATTGATACCACGTGCCATATTCGAGATATGGAAAGCTGTGCTCAGGCCACGTTGAGCGGCGTTGAAGTGGATGAAGACACATTGGATTTTTTTTGGGGAGATCGCGTAGCGCCTGGCGGGTACTTGTGGGTGTTCCCCAAGGGGCGGGGAAGCGCGAATGTGGGAATCGGCATCAGCGTGGAAGAAGCAAAAAACAAATCTGCGGTGAAATACTTGGAAGAGTTCATCGAGAACAAGTATCCGAATGCGTCGACTCTGACGCGAATTGCCGGAGGAGTTCCGTGCGCAAAGACGCTCGACCGCATTGTCAAGGACAACGTGATGTTGGTCGGCGATGCTGCCCATCAGGTGAATCCGGTCAGCGGTGGCGGAATCATCAGCGGCATGATCGGAGGAATGATCGCCGGACAAGTTGCTGGCGAAGCAATCAACAAGAACAACCTCGGACTTCTTCCAGAATATGCAACCCGTTGGCACAAGCGCTTGGGCTGGCGGCACGAAGCGTACTATTCGTTGAAAGAAGGCATTGCGAATCTTTCAGATGAAACGTTCAACACATTGGTCGATCAAATGGAAGCGTTGACGCCGGAGAAACGAACATTAGGCGCGTTGTTTCGGTCGGCGATGTGGAACCAACCTTCGATGCTGTTGCACATCGCAAAAATATTCTTATCCTAACAATGACGACGGCTGCTGAAACGATGAGCATCTCCTCCAAAACGTCGGCCATCTTTAAGATTGTACGGCCCGGAAATCTTCTTATCACGGCGCTGGGGGTCGCTCTTTCTGGTTGGTTGGCAAGACCGGCAGGAGGTCAATGGATTCTTGTAGTCTTAACGATGCTTGCCGCCTCCTGCGTTGCCGCCAGCGGAAATGCGATCAACGACGTGTTTGACCTTGAGATTGACCGGCACAATCGGCCCGAGCGCCCACTTCCCAATGGAAATCTTACGCTTCTCGAAGCCAAACTTGTCTGGGGGATCGGTTCGATCTCCGGCATCGTCATTGCACTCTTCATCAATCAACTCGTATTATCCATCGTCGTGTTTTCCGTTTCCATCCTCTTTCTCTATAGTATGCGTTTCAAGCGGAAGGCGCTCATCGGAAATCTCATCATCAGCGGTGAAACAGGATTGGCGCTTCTCGTCGGCGCTGCCGCGTTGGACACTCCGGCGGCTGGAATGATTCCGGCAGAGTTCGCGTTTCTGGCGACGCTTGCGCGAGAAATCGTCAAGGATGTTGAAGACATCGAAGGCGACCGCAAGGTTGAGGCGATGACGCTGCCGGTCAAGTATGGCGTTGGAGTTTCGCAGTTCGCTGCAATTGTTTCCATGCTGCTCATTGTCGTGTTGACCATTGTCGTGGTTCGTGGGGCAATCTATGGTCCGCCGTTCACCGCAATAGCCGTTATCTTAGATGCGGCGCTTCTTCGGATGATATATTTCTTTTGGAAAAATCCGACGAAAGACCGAGCCGCTCAGATCAGCACGGAATTGAAATATGTCATGCTCGGCGGAATGGTCGGCATCTTTCTCGGGTCATTAACGAGTTCTTCTCTCACTCATTGACGAGTATATTCATGCTAAACAAAATCTGGCTTGCGCTTGTGGCTATCGGACTCGTTGTTGCGGTCGGCAAGGACGTGAACGATGAAGTTCGGAACACCTACAGAAATGGAATTCCATTTGAGGTTCAGTGGGAACCGAAAACTCCCGCTCCTCTCGGTAATCGATGGGAGGGAAACATTGTCGTGAGCGCTTCCGCGTTCAACCAATTCTACGGCATTGTGTCGCAGACCGAAGAAGTGCGGCAGCCGGCAACGATTACGGTAGTTCACAGCGGCAATGATTTGGTGTCTTTGCCGGCATCTGACGCAAGCCCGGCGTTGTGGCGGCAGATTTCTAAATCTGCGGCGACAAAAGAAAAACTTTCAGCCACAATCGCGGCAAAGAACGCTGAGCGCAAAACAATTTCCATCGTGCTGGAGCCGATACGGTTCGTTAAGTTGAAAGCCGTTACGCAGGCGGCGCTCGATTTTGCAAACACGGCGGTTCAACTTGCTCTGGGACTTATTGGCGTGATGGCGTTGTGGCTTGGCTTGATCAAGATCGCGGAAGAAGCCGGATTGGTGTATTTGCTGACCAGACTTCTTCGGCCAATCACGGCTCGGCTGTTTCCGGATGTTCCTGCCGATCATCCGGCGATCGGCGCAATTATTATGAACACGGCAGCGAATATGCTTGGCCTCAACAATGCTGCCACGCCGATGGGACTCAAGGCCATGGAGGAACTGAACAAGCTCAGCACAAAGGCAGGCACCGCAACGAATGCCATGGTCACGTTTCTTGCCATCAACACCGGCGGTTTGATTCTGATACCTGCGACCGCCATTGCCGTGCGCGCCGCATCAGGCTCAACAAACCCGGGCATCATCATCGGCACGACAATCTTCGGTGCATTCTGCGCAACAGCTGCCGGCGTGGTTGCGTCGAAGCTATTCCAACGCCTGCCGAACTACAAGAAAGATTTGTTACCTGAAACAGTAGAGAAGAGGGAGCCGCGCCATGAGTGAACTCTTCCGAACCGTTGTCAATTTTATTTCCATCATCGCCATACCGTTGATGATTGCGGCATTCTTGGGCTGGGGATTCTCGAAGAAAGTCAAAGTGTATGAGGTGTTTGTCGAGGGAGCGAAGGAAGGATTCAACACGGCGGTGCGCATCATTCCCTATTTGGTGGCGATGCTTTTTGCGATCGGCGTGTTTCGAGAAAGCGGTGCGATGGATGTTCTGGTTTCGATTCTCTCTCCCGCGACTTCCTTCATTGGCTTGCCGGCCGAAGCGCTGCCGATGGCGTTGCTGCGTCCACTTTCGGGCAGCGGCTCGCTTGGCTTGATGACGGAGCTGATGAAAACGCACGGTCCGGATTCGTTCATCGGCATTCTCGTTTCCACGATGTATGGCAGCAGCGAGACCACGTTCTATGTACTGGCGGTGTACTTCGGTTCAGTGCAAGTCAAGAATACACGCCACGCCGTTCCCGTGGGCTTAATTGCGGATTTATTTGGGATGCTCGGCGCGCTTATGATTTGTCGAATGCTTTTCAATGTGTAGCCTACATCACGCTGTCGGTAGATGCGATATTGTATTTTCATAACAAAAAAAATAACAGAAGGAAGATGCCATGAAACGTTCCGCGTGGTTGTTGGTTGTTCTCATCCTTGTCGGCGCCGCGATCTCGCCGGCACAAATGGGTGAAATGGCGGCTGCCGCCTCCGGCAAGACGGCGGGTACAGTTCCGCTGGGCTTTGGTCTGACGATGATCGACGGCGAACCGTATTATCTCGTGAACCTTGCGCCGGAATTAGCCTTCGGCAAACTCGGATTCGGCTTGGATCTGAACCTGCGCATCAGCAAGTCGGGGTCGATCCGCAATGAATACAACTCCTTCAGCGACTACGTGCGAATAATTCGCTACATCCGATGGGCGCAAAAAGGGGACCCGCTCTACGTTCGCTTCGGCCAGTTGGATTATTCTCGTCTCGGACATGGTTTCATCGTGTACAATTATCGAAACACTGCCAGCTACGATTTGCGCAAGACGGGAATTGAGTTGGATGTGAACTTCGACAAGTTTGGTCTCGAAACGATGTACAGCGATTTTGCGGAAGGGGGAGTGCTGGGCGCGCGCGGTTACGTCAAGCCGCTGAAATTCACGTCGCTGAGCAAGATACCGGTGATCAACAATTTGGAAGTGGGAGTGACGTATACGGCAGACCTGAATTCCAATGCCGACGTTGTGTATGTGCCGTCCAGCAGCGTCATCCGCAACAATGGAACACTATCGATCATCGGCTTCGACGTCGGGCTTCCTATTCTCCAGTTTGAGGTTATCAAATCGACAATCTATTTTGACTACGCCAAGATCAGCAATTACGGACATGGTTCCGCCGCAGGAATTGATTTGCATCTTGCCGGCATGGGAGTGTTGGGATTGAGCGGAAAATATGAACGCAGATTCATTGGTGAAAAATTTATCCCGGCGTACTTCAACGCGCTGTATGAGAAAGACCGTTACGAACCGGGCGCAACCGTTACCACCTTCAAGAGCAAAGCATCGTTGCTGGAATCGGCGCTGGCCACCGACGGATACTATGGCGAGTTAGTGCTCAGCGTTCTCAATACGTTCAGGATCATCGGCGGCTATCAGGCGCCCATTGGCGTGGATAATGCAGGCATTATGCACTTCGAGCTTGACGCCGGCAATGTGATTCCTATGGTGCAAATAGCGGCAGGCTATGACAAGAAGAACGTCGGCCAAGTTTTCACGCTCGATGAAAACTCGCTGATGTATGCCATCATTGGCTATAAGCTGACGCCCTTCATGGTCTTGTCGACGCTGTATCAACGAACATTCACAAAAGATTATGACGCATCCGGCAAGTTTATCGGCTACAAAAGGCAAGACCGCGTGGAACCGAAGCTAAGCTTTGTGTTTAATTTCTGAGCGAGCG
>JACRFF010000065.1 GCA_016218005.1 Ignavibacteriales bacterium | reverse complement strand
GACACGAAGACGGTCGGAAAATTTCGTCGATGCAGCATTGAGTTCCCTTTCCGGCGGAAGGTACTTCAAGCACATCAACGGAGTGACGGTTCGAGAAACAAAGAACGACCCGAACAACGCCACGGTGATGGTGATCGTCAGGGGAATGAACATGAGTTTTGCGATACCGCTCAGGAAGACGATCGGCAAGAACACAATAACCGTCGTCAAGGTGGAGACAAAGATTGGGGCCGCAACTTCTTTTGCAGCGCCCAACGTGGCTTGGAGCTTCGTCAAGCTCTGCTTGCGCTCGTTGTAGTGGCGGGAGATAGCCTCAAGCTCTACAATCGAATCATCCACAAGGCGGCCGACCGCCAACGCCAATCCTCCGAATGTCATGATGTTCAACGATATGTTGCCGAAGCGGAAGAGAATAAACGTAATGAGTATCGACAGCGGAATAGCCACAACGATGATCAGCGTTCCGCGCACGTTGCGCAAGAACATGAGAATGATGAGCATTGCCAGCACGCCGCCAAGCGTGGCTTCACGCTGCAAACCTGCAATGGTCTGTTTGATGTAGAGCGATTGATCGAAGGAAAGCGATAGCTTGACGGATTCCGGTAGGCCGGTGATTTTCGGCAATCCCTTGAGAACATTGCCGACCACATCGACCGTATTGGCCGTTGCAAGTTTTTGCACGCGCAAGGTGATGCCGGGCTTTCCGTTGATGCGAATAATTTCCGTTTGCTCTTGATAACTGTCTTCTACAACGCCGACATCCTTGATGCGGATGGGAACGCCGCTGACGACTTTGATGACCACGTCTTCCATCGGTCGGACAACATTGAACCGGCTTTCTGTCTTCAGCGAAAAATCGAATTGGCCGGTACGCAAATTTCCCGAAGGAATGATGAGGTTGGAATTTGCCACTGCCACCAGAACATCAGCCACAGGCAAACGGAGCGCTTGCAATCGGTTCCGGTCGATCACAACATGGATTTCGCGAATCCTCCCCCCAATGACCGACGCAGACGCCACGCCGGGCAGATGCTCAATTTGAGGTTCGATGACGTTGAACGCGAGATCATAAAGATCCCGCTCATCCATGCCGCCCGAAACTGCAACGTTGCACACGGGCAAGTTCGTAATGTCGAATCGCAAAACCGTCGGCTGTGAGACGCCGATCGGAAGTTGATTGAGGATACGATTGACGCGTTGAACGACATCAATCAATCCGACGTCGACATTGGCATTCCAGTTGAAATTCACCCGCACCTGCGAAATACCCTCGCGTGTCGTGGATTGGACGTAATCGACGTCGCTGACCGAGCTGACGCCTCGTTCCACAAATGCGGTTACGGATTGCTCCATGTCGAGCGGACCCGCGCCGGAATAGAACGTCACCGTCGTAACGACAGGAATCGTAATGTTGGGCAGCAAATCAACCGGCAACTGGGTAAAGGAAACGTACCCCAGCACAATGATGGTCAACGCAAACAAGAATGTAGAGATGGGATACCGCAGTGCAAGCCGAGTGAGCCACATAGGCGCTACGGTAGGATATTGATAGGTCCGCCGTCTTTCACAAATTGCTGGCCGGTGGAAATGATTTCTTCTTCGCCGGAAAGGCCGCTAAGAATCTCCGTCTGGAAATTCTGCTCTGCACCAGCTTGCACCCGCACGCGCCGCGCAGTTTTATTATCTGCCACAAACACGAAGTAGCCGTCGTTGTCTCTCAGCAAGCACGATGTAGGGATCGTGAGAGCATCGCGTTTTTCATCCCATACCAATGTAACGGTGGCAAACATACCCGGTTTGATAATGTGCGAACGGTTGGGCACTCGCACTTCAACGGCCATCGTGCGTGTGGTGAGGTCGACGGCTTGACTGTTGGCGGCCATGCTTCCTACGAACTCTTTATCGGCGAGGGCGTCAAGAACAACGTTTGCGCTTTTCACGCGAGGGACAAGCGGCACATCCTTTTCAAGCACGTTCACGATCACTTTTACCGTGTCAAGGTCCATCAGATTGAACAAAATGGAGTTGCTCGGAGTTACCAATGCACCCGCATCCAGAAATCGCCGCGTTACCGTGCCTGCAAATGGCGCGGTAATGCGCGCATAACTTAACCGCGTCGCGGCCGCCTCAAGCGTCGCCTGCGCCACTTTCATCGCGGCTTCCGCATTGTCCACGTCTTGCTTCGACACCAGATTCCGCTCGAACAACTGCTTGTTCCGTTGGAAAATTTGTTGGTTGTTGTAGTAGGTAGCGCTCACCTGTTGGTATTGCTGATGCAATTCCGTCGAGTCGATGACGGCAAGCAGTTGATTGACCTTCACCTCTGCCCCCATGTCTACCAAATTTTTCTCCAAGTTCCCGCTGACCTTCGAGAAGATTGCTGCCTGACGGATCGGAAGTACATCGCCATTGAATTTCAATTGATAGACAATCGTTTCACGCTTGGACTTCGTCGTCTTTACCAACGGAGCCGCAGCGCGCCGGGCGTCTGCCGACGGCTTCGCCGCAAGGATTTTGTAGACCACAAGGGCGGCGACGATGAGAATACCGCCGATAAGCAACGCAAGTTTTTGAGCACCAACGCGCGGCATGCTATTCGTACCTCAGTGCATCAATAACGCTTGCCATGGCCGCTTTCCACGCAGGATATAAACCAAAAAACACTCCCACAAACGACGAGAAAAGGAAGCTGACAATAATTGAGTTGGGCGAGATGATGGGTGAAAGATTTCCGTACGTTGTGATCAGATAGGAAGCCAGAACGCCAATGATGATACCGATACAGCCGCCTGCTACGCTCATCACAACTGATTCGATGAGGAACTGCAACATGATATCTTGTCGACGCGCACCGATGGCCTTGCGAATGCCGATCTCTTTCGTCCGCTCGGTAACTGAAACGATCATGATGTTCATAATGCCAATCCCGCCGACAACGAGCGATACCGCCGCGATGCCGGCCAAGAGAAACGTAAACGTTTGCTGAGTTTCTTGAAATGTCTGGATGATATCGGCTTGATTGCGAATCGAGAAATCGTTGTCCTGTTCGTCGCGCAACTTGTGCTCGCGGCGGAGGATGCGCTCGATATCAAGGAATGCCTCGTCTGACCGCGATTGGTCGACAACTTTCGCTGTAATCTGGCTGAGATAGTCCACACCGAACACGCGGCGCTGCGCCGTGGTCAGGGGAACAATAATCTGGTCATCCGGATTTTGGAAGCCGCTCTGCCCTTTCGTCTCAAGCACGCCGACCACCTGAAACGACTGTCCCTGTATGCGCATGGTTCTGCCAATCGGGTCGAGACCTTGAAAAAGATTGTCAACGATTGTCGCTCCGACCACGCACACTTTGGAAGCGGCACGTTCTTCCGCATGATTGAAATACCGTCCGTGCGCAGCGGCAAAGTTGCGGACAGTCTCATACTCCGGCACCGTTCCGATGATTCTGGTGCTCCAATTTTTGTTCTCGTACTTCACTTGTGCTGAGCGGCTCAGTTCAGGAACAACCGCCTCGATCGCGGCAGTTCGCTTGCGTACCGCTTCAGCATCGCCATTCTTCAACCGCACACTTGTGCCAAACTGGACAACGACCATTCCACCACCGCGAAAAGCCCCAGGACTAATGAAGAGCAAATTGGATCCTAAAGATTGGATTCGATCCATCACCGCTCGTTGTGAACCTTCGCCAATGGCGATCATTGTAATCACCGCAGCGACACCGATGATGATGCCTAACATGGTGAGAAGCGCCCGCAATTTGTTGGCAACAAGCGCGCCAAAGGAAGTAAGAAAACTTTCCTTGAGATTCATAACGTTAGCGTACCCGTCCCCCTCCACCACCGCCGCCACCGCCCAATACCGAACTGTTGCTGCGCATGCGGTCTGTCATTTCTTGGCTGGCAATTTTCGCGCGTGAAATCGTCGTCACTTGGATTTCATCACCCTCTTTCAATCCTTCCAAAACTTCCGAGTAGTCAAAGTTGCTCGGCCCCACTTTCACGAAACGCGGTTTGAAGCCCGTGCTGTCCTTCGCCACCGTCAGCCGCCACCGGGTTTCGTTTTCGTTGCCAACTTGGGCTTGGCGTCTCTCGCGCGGCGCATTTCCTCCTCCCGGCGTTCCGAATGTCATCATTCCTCCACCGCCTCCACCGCCAAACTGACCGCCTCCAAATCCACCCCCTCCAAATTGTCCGCCGCCGGACCCGCCCCCGCCGAATTGGCCTCCACCGCCTTGACCCATCCGTTGGCGGAATTGTTCAAGCATTTTTTGTCGGTCTTCAGGAGACAATCGTTCCATCATCGAACGCATTTCATCACGCAACTTCTGCCGCTGGTCGTCAGGGGCGTTGCGCATCTTCTCACGAAATTTTTCTATGTCTGCCAGAGTCGTCTTGCCTTCATTCTTTTGGGAATCCATCCCTTTGGGAAACGACTGCGTTTGGCTAACGACAGCTGGCCGTGATTCCTTCGGCATCGTGAGACCTGCCGCCGCTATCATCTGTCGGCCTTGCTCAGTGCGAGGATCCTTGAGGGCTTCATTGGGAACTAACACAACGTTCTTGCGATTGAATACTTGAATATCCACCGACGCACTCATACCGGCCTTCAGCTTCAATCCTTCATTCTTGACCAGAATGAGTACGGTAAACGAAGTTACATTCTGCGCGGTTTTCCCTTGGGGGGCAACTCGTTCGACAGCTCCCGAAAAGAAATCATCGGGAAACGCATCAGCCACCACCTTGGCTTGTTGACCCACCTTGACTTTGCCAACATCGACTTCATCGACGTTTGTTTCGACGTGCACCTGATCCATATCTGCAATGCTTGCGATCGTCGTGCCGCCGCCAACATTCGACAGCGCAGAGGCCACGATCTGGCCGAGTTCAAGGTTACGCGTAAGAATGATACCGGTGAGAGGCGCGTACACTTTCGTTTCGCTGAGCTTCACTTCCATCGTCGAAAGAGATGCTTTCGCTCGAACGACTTGCGCTTGCGAACGCACATAATCGGTGTTGGCAGCATCGAGGTCTTGTTGAGAGATCAGTTTCTTCTCGAACAATTCCTTCAACCTGCGGAGATTGTTTGTAGATTGAATGAGCGCCGCATCTGCAACATCACGATCTGCTTTGCTTTGCTCGTAGTCATTCTTGGCGGTCACAGTATCAAGAATAGCCAACAGCTCGCCCTTTTGCACAAACTTCCCTTCCTCAAAGGAAAGCATCAACACCTGACCGCTCCCCTTCGACTTAATCTCGACTTTGTTGATCGGCTGAACAACCCCATTCGCGGATACATTGAGATTCAGGTCGCCCCGTCCCACCTTAAGAATGCGCTGCACTTGACCAACGGGAGCTGCATCAGCAGCTTTCGTGTTTCCCCGCCAGAAATAGTATCCTGCCCCGGCGATAACGAGCACGACAGCAGAAATCAGAATGACCCTTTTCATTGCTCAGGCTCCTTTCGCTTTCACTTTCCTTGATTTGCCGGTTCATGCCGCTTCGATTCGCGTTCATTCATTTCTTTGATGTAATCATCGAAGAGCTTGTTTTGTTCCGCAGAGAGAATCTTTCTGATTTCCGTGCGAGTGGTGTCGCGGGTCTGCATCATACTTCGACGATACCAATCAATGTGCGTGCGAAAATACGTAACGATCGAATCGACTTTTGCCGCTTGAACGCTGTCCAAATGCATGCGCTCCGTGAACATCTTGCTCCAGCTTTGCCGCACTTGCGGTGGGACTTCCGAATGATGCAACCACCGGTTGACAGAATAGCCGCCAGCAGCGGCGCCCAGCACGAAGCTGAACACAACTATGAGAATCGTTTTTGTTTTTGCTTCCATTGTCGTCTTTCCTATCTCGTCAAGACTGCATACACCACGTCATCTTTGGACAACTCACCTTCTTTAAGAAGCACGCGTGTTGCCGAAGTGTCCGTCGTCTCAACAAAGAGACGTTCGCTGACGACGACCGGCTTCTGTTGATTAAAACTCGTGAACGCCAGCACCATCGCCACGAACAAGGCAAGCGCAACCAACGCTCGTTGTGCCGAGCGCTCAATACCTTCCCAAGCGTGTTCTTCAATATGTTTTCGCTGAACCATCCTCGCAACGTCGTGCGAAAAGCGGTAGGCAACATCGACATCCGCCGCAAGCCGAATGTGCTCACGAATGTGCCGATACTGCGATAGGACGGCTTGGCATTCCTTGCACGTATCGAGATGACGTTGTGCTTCCAACTGTTCTGTTGGATGCAGTTCATCGTCTGTCATCGCGGAAAGCAACGCCCTGAAGCGTTCGTGTGTCATGTTCGTTCCTTAAAATAGTCTTTCAACATCCGTCGAAGTTCTTCTCGCGCGCGAAAGATTCTGGATTTTACGGCTTCAAGCGAAATCCCCAGTGTCTCGGCCAATTCGTTGTAGGAAAAATCTTGGTACTCGCGCAAAACGATGATTTCCCGATGTTCCTTTGATAGTCTTCGAATCGCCGATTGAATCATCGTTTTCTTCTCATCGTTCATCACTTCGTCCGACGCCAGCGTTCGATCCTTCATGAATTGTTCTCGTTCCAAAGCTCCCTCAGCCAAGAAATCCAGCGATAGCATGCGCTTGAGTTTCCTCCGCCGGATCTCGTCAATACAAAGATTCATGGTGATCCGATAGAGCCACGAAAAGAAGGAAGCATCGAACTCAAACTTCGGCAAAGAACGATGGACGCGAATGAACACTTCCTGCGTCAAATCTTCGACCTCCGCCCTGTTCCCCAACGAAAGATAGATGACGTTGGCCACCTGCCGCTGATACTTTCGGACAAGCTCTTCAAATGCCCCCTCCGTGCCTGACCGATATGCCCGGATAAGCCGGAAATCATCTTGTGTCTGTTTTGTCTCTTTCACGCAGGTAGACGAATGGTAAAGTAATTTGTTTCTGGGGAAAACAATTCAACTGATTAGACGAACGATTGCCGAATCTGTTCTCTGGAATTTTATGTCGGGGTTGCCAATAAACTAAAAAGCCCAATCAACGGATTGGGCATGCAAGGCGTTTCGCCAATCAGTCAAAGATTTCGTCAATGACCCCGCCGCCCAGCACGTCATCACCGTCATAAAGAACAACGGACTGACCGGGCGTGATGGCGCGCTTAGGATGTTCAAATACAACTCGAAACGAACCCTCCCCATTGGGATACAACGTAGCCGGCGTTGCCTCGTCTTTGTATCGTACTTTTGCCTGAACTTGTCGCTGCTCTTCAACTGGCTTTATCCCGACCCAGTTTGCCTGCCGCGCTGCCAATCCACGATGATGCAGGTCGGCATCTGTGCCTATTGTAATCGTGTTGGACTCTGAATCGATGCCGGCAACGTACATCCTCTTGCCAAACGCGCCGATGCCTTTCCTCTGTCCAATAGTATAGTAGGGATAGCCGCGGTGTTTCCCAACCACCTCGCCCTGCATGAGAACGCTTCCTTCGCCAATTGTTTTTTTCAGATGAAGTTCTCGTTCTTTGAGAAAGCGCTCGTAGTTGTTATCGGCCACAAAACATATTTCGTAGCTCTCATCCTTCGCCGCCGTACGCAATCCAAACCGACGCGCTAAGTCCCGCACTTCAGGCTTGGTCAATCCGCCAAGCGGAAACATCGTTTTTGCCAATGCCCTCTGGCTTACCGCCCACAATGCGTATGACTGATCTTTTTGTTCATAGACACCGCGCGACACAACGTAGCGATTCCGAGCAGCGTCAAACCGAATGCGCGCATAATGTCCGGTGGCGATATACTGGGCGCCAAGCGCTTCTGCCTTTGCCAAGAGCTGGCCCCATTTGATTTCTCGATTGCAGATAACACAAGGATTGGGTGTTCGACCACGATAATACTCCGACACAAAATTATCAATGACCTCCCTGCCGAACGCCTCACGAAAATCTATGACGTAGTGAGGTATGCCGAGACTTGCAGCAACCAATCGTGCGTCATTGATGGCGCCCAATCCGCAGCAACTTGTCTCGTTGGCAACATTCCCGCCGACTTCGTCGAAGTCATAGGTCTTCATCGTAACGCCGATAACGCGGTACCCCTGTTCCAACAGCAATGCTGCCGCCACCGAGGAATCCACGCCGCCGCTCATTCCAACAACAATCGTTATATCGCTCTTCGAACTCATGTCGATTCAAATTTACGAAATAATCTCAACCCCTCCAACGTTTCCGGCTTTGCAATGCCTTCAAAGATTTATGTCGACTTGAATTCCAAGCGTGCGCTGCGAATCGCCAGCCACTTGATCAAGCCCTGAGCCTATCGCGCGAACCGCCTCCATGGTCGTCTGACTGAATTTGATCGAACAGTTGAAACCGCGATACATTCGTACAGTAGCAAGAAGCGACCATCGAATACCTTCGCCAAACATGGCGGGATTGGAAAAAGTTCCGGGCAAATCACTCTCGAAAGCGTACACCCGCGATTCGTACGAATCTGTTCGAAAGAACATAACGCGAGCGGTTGCCGTTATCCGAAAAGGAAGCCGCGCCGATATCGCTTGACTCAGCAGCAACCCTCGTTCTCGGATATCTCCGCTAAGGTCTGTCAATTCAATTCGACTGCTCGTTGAGAGTCCGCGTGCCGGATGCTGGTCAAGCTCAACGCGAAACGTGCGCTGGAATCTTTCGCCAAGCTCGCCTGCTGCGCGACCGAATTGATCCGGTACAGCGTGCCAATGCAACATCCGCTCGTTTCTTACGTGGATGTTTAATTCTGATTGCGCAGAAAAAGAATACACAAGCGAAAATTTTGTGTCTGTTCCTTCTGTGGGGACTGGCGTTTGCACGCTTGGATTGGGAACGACGTATCGGTCAAGATACCCACCGACGAAGAGACCTCGATAAACATTTGCGGCAAAAGTAATGTAGACGCCTCTTTCATTTCTCGGCGCTCCGACATTACGCCCAAAAGCAAAGCCGTGGAGATTCTCGAAGCTGAGCGGAAAATCCCGCGCAACAATTGCGGCGGAGAGGTCCGATGACAAATGGACGATCATTCCACCCAAGAACGCCCGGTTTCCGATTCGATCCAAGCCAACTTCTGCAAAAGACTCAAACGACCCAAGAAGAACTTGTCCATCAATGCCCGCAACTGTTGTGGATGTGGTTGGTGCGGCGCCCATTGACGACAGCGTGAGCGGTTTATCGAACGATGAACGCAAGCCGGTGAATCCGAATTGAACTGCATTCCATGGATGAAATGCAATGCGAGCAAGCAAGAGTTCCTCAGAAAAGGCGTTGCGTTTTTCCTGTTCCGAAGCGGTACGAAACAGGCCGCTTGTATACAGGCTTGTCGCCGTGCCTTGCGAATCAATCGTGGCGCTCATCGGTGCGCGCGAATATCCTACGGAAATTCCAACTCCCGCTACTTCCGTCGTCAGCGCGGCGCCGCGCAGAAACATTCCCTCCGACGACGAGCGGTACGGCCGAACTCCCTGACCGACCTTTCGAATGCTGGTCATAAGCTCGGTGCTTTTGCCGAATCCGGCGCTGCGCCACGACACTAAACCTTGGCCGGATTCAAAAACATAATCCCCGGCGAGAACTTTCGCGCGAACGAACGGTAGTTCAACCGAAACGTATCCTGTGAGAAAATTTATCAACCCAAATTCTCCTGCGTCTTTCGTCGTCAGTATGCCAGCTTGGATTTGCTGAAATGGATTTTCTGCTGTCGGCGAAGAAGAGATTTCCAGTCGATTCAACTGGTCATAATCCGGACCACCGTAGGCGCCATCCAAATAACCACGAGATGGTTCAAGCTTTCTCACGGCGCGTGTTCGCAATGCAATGCTTAGCCCTTGGCCGTCGTGTTCGTTTCCCATCGTAATGAACTTGTGAATCGACCGATACAATCTCTTGGTCATACCGGGCATCGACAACAATTGCTCGCGCGAAACAATAGGATGTCGTGCACGCTCGCCAAGAATTGCATTTGCGACTTCAGCATCGATGCCTGGAATTTGCATCAACTCTTCCCTTGATCCACGATTGATGTCGATGGGATGCTCAAGGAGGCTGGAAACTAACTCAACCGTTTGGGCGTTTTCACCGTCGGTCGTTTCGGATTCCAACGTTGTTTCCAACGGCAAAACGGATTGCCACGTTGAATCATCTTGTGCCTGCGCAAAGCGAGTAGAGCAAGCAAGCAGTATGGCAACAACACATGCTTTGATCATTTTGCGATTGACGGAAGCAGAATGCCCACTTCAACCTGATGAGTCCAACCAAGAACGTCGTGCACAACTGCGGCGTAGCCGAATTCAACGCCGCAGTTATGGATTCCTATTCCAAATGAAAATGTTTCCGGATTCGTACTTATTCCGCCGCGAATGGCAATGAAATTATGAAGAGAGTATTCTGCTCCGAGGCGCACGCTTTCCGGATACATGGTTTCCTTTTCGATGGCCGCCGAGAGCGCGAAGCTCTTGTCAAATTGATAAGCTAACCCAAGACTCAGCAATTGCGGCAAGCGTTCATTTGAGCGTCCAAGTGTCGGGCGATTCATATTCTTCCACACAAACCCAAGTAGAAGATTTTCCGCCACTTCATTGAGAAGTCCAAGGTCAACGTTGAGCGTGTTTGCTGCGCCATAGCGTGCAATCGTTGTTCGCGTCACGCCCACGCGTAAGCCGACAGCAAATCCTTCCGCAACAGAGAGACCAGCGCCCAATCCAATGGACAATTCTTTGTAGAGTTCGTATCCGAATTGATCAGCGTGGATTCCCACACCACCGATGGCAGTCGGAAACGACCCAACCAACGCCGAAGTTTGAAGTTCTTCTAACCCAAATTGTTGCGGCGCATAAAAAACGGCTGCGTGAGCGTTGGAAAGGTATCGCAACGCCGCCGGATTATAATAGATGGACCACGCATCCAGCGCGGTGGCCGTAACAGAATTGGCAAGCGCTATCGCTCTTGTCCCTCTGCCATTGTTCTCACCTGCATCCACGCGCGAAAAAAATCCGAGCGCAATGGCAAGAACATGTATGAGATGAATTCTCTTGGTTGCCATAGCTATGGGTTTTATCTATATTGTTGTGAGAAATTTTAAGCGAGTACTTCTATGAAACGCACGATGTTCCTTTTCGTTTGTCTCCTCTGGTCGGCGAGCAATGCACTTTGGGCGCAAGAGCTTAATTGCACGGTTACCGTGAATATGGAAAACATTCCGTCGACGAATCGCGACTTACTGAAAGATTTCAAGAGAGACGTTGAGCAATACATCAACAATACGCGATACACCACGGAAGAACTTGGAGGGGAAAAGATCGATTGCACGCTTAACATTTTTTTCCAAAGTGTTACCGGCGATAATCGATATCGGGTGGAAGCATTCATTGGCAGCCAACGCCCTATCTACAGCGGCAACGACAAAACCGACAAGGTCACTCCCGTTGTTCGCATCAAGGATGATAAATGGGAGTTCGCCTACATACCCGGCCAGCGGATGCTCTACGATGATTTTAACTTCGACCCGCTCACCGACTTTCTTGACTACTATGCATTCTTGATTATCGGCCTCGACCTCGAAACGTATGTTCCGATGTCGGGAGCCAAATATTTCCAAAAGGCATTAACGATTTGCAATCAAGCAGGCTCGAGTGCCTTCGGAAAAGATTGGCAGTGGAGTTCGGCATCCTACAATCGGTATGTTCTTGCCGATGAATTGAACAGCACAAAGTTTGAGCCGGCTCGTTTGGCGT
>JACRFF010000005.1 GCA_016218005.1 Ignavibacteriales bacterium | reverse complement strand
CGTGTGTACGGACCCACGGTCCCTGCAACTGATCGCTTTCCGGATCAAGATACAGCGGCTGATGCTGATGCCAGATGATGTTCAGGTAGAGTGTTTTGCCGGACTTCGGATAAGAGTCGTTCATAGGATTATCGTTTTGTTGTGAGTGTTGTTGAAAGATACCATCGCTGCTTGCGGTCAGCGTTCGCGTGAGGCATACACACAACAAACTCCATACCGCCAAGCTCCGCCACACTTCCATTGTGGCTATTACTTCAGAAGAAGAATTTTTCGCGTCTGCACAAACGACTCTGTCGTCATGCGAACCAAATACATGCCCGATGACGCCGGTGCGCCATACTGATTTCTACCATTCCACACGGCTCTGTATTCTCCTGCACCACGGTTGCCATCAACGAGCGTCGCAATCTCCTGCCCAAGCAGAGAAAATATTTTGATCGTTACGTGCGCAGTGCGTGCCATAGAAAACTCGATCGTTGTTGCCGGATTGAATGGATTCGGATAGTTGGCAGTCAATCCGAACTGTGTCGGCATCGATGACTGCTGCCTCTCGGCGACGTTGGTCAGCGATGGAAGCACAAGATGCTGTGCGCTATCCGCTAATATAAAGATAGCCGATCCATATCCCGGCAAACTCAACTTCAATATCAGTGTGCCACCGACAATAGAGACGGTAGAAACAGAATCATTGTAGAGATCAGAAAGTTTGTAGGGCTTGTTCTGAAGCGCCGAATCAAGCAGTGCTGTGGAAATTTGCAGAGTAACTGTATCGGGCACATCGTTGAAGTTAACGGCAACAATTCCATGCTGTCCGGGCAGAGGACGCACATAGGCCAACACACCGTGCGATGAATTCAGAACGCTCATCTTCTGCGTTGCGAATGCCGGAAACTGCGCCCGAATCTGCGCGATCTTCTGGTAATGCGGCTGAAGGTAATCCTTGAAGGCAAAATTCCAATCCACAACTACACGCGCGCCAATATTTCCATCGGGCAGCGACAAGCCAAGACCAAGCTCCTGTCCTTCCCATATCATCGGCATTCCCGGGGCGGTGAAGATAACGCTCCCCGGCGGCTTGGTAGAATGATAGTTCGAATACTTTTTCACAATGCGCCACTCGTCTTGGTTTTCAAGAAACCGCAAATAACTGGCATTGGGTCCGGGAAATACTCCATTCAAATAGATTCTCGAAGCAAAACTTTGGAATTGATTTGCAACCAAAGAACCGCTCTGATACAATCCTGCAATCGCTCCGCCATACAACGGCCAATCATATGCACCATCGATACCGCCGCCCTGATCCGCATAGTTGCTGCTGGTTCCACTGCTGGTGCCGTCTGTTTCGCCGAGCAAATAGATGTCGGGCTTGATATGTTTCAGAGCCT
The DNA here is from genome assembly GCA_016218005.1 of Ignavibacteriales bacterium. Classification (GTDB taxonomy): domain Bacteria; phylum Bacteroidota; class Ignavibacteria; order UBA10030; family UBA10030; genus JACRFF01. Next base: position 5,232 of record JACRFF010000005.1, on the reverse strand, counting down.
GTCGCACCGGCATTCCCATTTCCATCTCGCCGCCAGCGAGGGTGTTTGCGCGATTGTGTGGACCCCAATACACATCAAATCTATATCCGTCGATATCGAATTGTTGAATCCACCACGCATACACGCCAATCATATATGAGCGGGCATCGATATCCGACCAATTGTAATTCAAAAGTTGATCCCAGCCATCGAAGTGCTGGAATCCATCCGCCGTCAAATTCACTCCAAGTCCATTGCTCGGATAGTGGGGGTCTGTGTGAAGATAGAAATCCCAGTACGGCGAATTTCCGCGGAACTGTTTTGCGTGCTGTGCAAATGGATGCTGATAGCTCGTGTGGTTGGGAGTAACATCCAGTACGATTTTTAAGCCGAGTTGATGCGCACGCTGTACAAAATTTTTGAAATCTGAATTCGTGCCGTACTCCGGCGCCACCGTGTAGAAATCCGTGATGTTGTAGCCAGGACCAACACCGTTGTCGATCGGATAGGCATTCTTCATCACCGGCAGCAGCCAGAGAACATTGAATCCGAGATTCTTGATGTACGGCAAATACGGCAACGCCGCATTGATCGTTCCTTGCGGAGTCATCCCTTTGAAGAACAAACTGTACATCCGACCACGCTTTGCCCACTGGGGCACCGAAGCCAGCGTCGATGGCTCGAATGATTTATCAGGACGTATCGTGAAGAAGCTGCGCGTCGTATCCTTGCTGCCGGTGGTGTCGGTTACGATCAACCGGAGGTAGTATTCACCCGGCACGGTCGGCTTCGCAACCTGCATACTACTTCCCGTTGCGCTGAAGGAGGCAAGCGGCTGAGGATTGGCGCTATCGGCGCTCCAACCGAAACTCAGCGTCGTCCCATGACCCGGGGTGCTGCTTGCGCCGCTGATGGTTACAGTACCGCCGGCTTCGCTAACAGTGATCTCCGCGTGCGGATTGTGGTCAACAAAAAGAGTGTAAGCCACGGGACTCGATACTATCACTGTTCCGGTTGAATCCTTGATACTGGCGCGAAACGTATTCAGTCCCTCTACCAGAGAAGCACTGAACGTGAACTTACCGAGCGCAACAGTTACAGCCGAAGTATCCGTTGAATTTCGGATTACGCGCGCCGTCTTGATGCTCGTGTCTTCAACACTGCCGTACAGTGTGCGAATAGGGTTGCGCGTAGTGAAGTTGCCAAGATTGGTGATCTGCACAGCGCCGGCTTGAATGGTGATCACTACGCTATCTTGATTGGCGCCAGCCGTGAGATACATCGTGTGCGTACCGTTGTCAATAGGGTCGGGCAGCTTGAACGAAAAGAGCTTTGCGCTCACATCGTAGTACTTTCCCAATCCTTTGTACACCACGGTATCTATTTTGAGCGCCAGTGAGGCAGTATCCACCGCGCCGCCGACCTTGGGAAAAATGTACGCCTGAACCGTTGGCCGCGAAACCTTGACCATGCCTGTGCGTTGGTTCGGAACAAACTGATAGATGGTCGGATTCTTAACGTAAAGAATAGAATTATCGTGATCGCTCAGGTTCGTTCGATGGTTCAGAGGATCGTTCGGCCAATCGCTTACGCCGGCATAGTAGAATTTGTACTGATAGGCGCCAGGAACACCTCCTCCCGGTTGTCCCCCCTTCAACAAGGGTACAGAACGAATGAACGTATTGTTGCCAATTGAAATCATAGGCCATGCAGAATTGTTCCACCCGTTGAACTCACCGACAAGAAAGACGGAGGTTTGTGTCGTCGCTGGTGTATAGCGGAACGTTACTTCGATTGTATCCTGTTGCGCCCGTGCAAACGTGAACGCCGTAAGCAAGAAGAAAAACGTATTTCGTACCATATCGAGTCGTCTACCTCAGAACAGTGTGTAAATAAATGGCGCCAACGCGGAGCCTTGCGTCAGCACGATGAGCAATCCGAGCAAAATGAAAACCAGAAAGATCGGACCAAGCCACCACTTTTTTCGGACGCGCATGAAAGCCCAGAGTTCACCGAAAATGGAGAGCTTTGCTTTTGTGTCTTTGAGTTTACTCATACTTAATCCGGTTCAAATGTTTCTTTCCGAGCTTCATCCACCAAGTAGGGCGGCACGTCTGACTTGTTCACGAGAAAGTTGCCGATCACAAGATGATCCATTTCCGTACGCAAGAAGCATTTCCACGCATCCTGAGGCGTGCAGACAATGGGTTCGCCCCGCTGATTGAACGAGGTGTTGATGATGACCGGACAGCCGGTGAGCTTGTCAAACTCACTGACGAGGTCATAATACAACGAATTCTGGTCGCGTGAAATTGTTTGCAACCGAGCCGAGCCATCGGAGTGCGTAACGGCGGGAATGCGCTCCTTGCCGTTCTTGGCTTGGGCGATAAAAAGCATGAACGGACTCGGGCGATTCCAATCAAACCACGCGGAAGTTTTTTCCTCGAGTACCGTCGGTGCAAACGGACGAAAGCTTTCGCGATATTTTATTTTCAGATTCACCACCGATTGATTCTTCGGATTGCGCGCATCGGCAAGGATGCTGCGTGCCCCCAGCGCCCGCGGACCGAATTCCATTCTCCCTTGAAACCAGCCGATAACCTTTTGCGCGTCAAGTAACCGTGCTGTTTCTTTCAGCAATTCTGATTGTTCAAGCTTCCGAAAGGAAACTGCGGCGGTGCGGAACAGCTCTTCGACCTCACCGTTGTTAAACTCCGGACCAAGGAACGCATGTCTCATCACAAATGAGCGTCGGTTTCCGAGCACTGTGTTGTAAATGTAAAACGCCGCCCCGATTGCGCCGCCTGCATCGCCCGCCGCCGGTTGAACAAAGATATCCTGAAAGTTTGTATGCTCGAAAATTTTCGAATTGGCCACGCAATTGAGCGCAACACCACCCGCCATGCAGAGAGACTTCATCTTGGATTCTCGCTCAATGTGTTGAGCTAAGCGAACGACGATCGTATCTGTAACCTTCTGGATGCTGGCCGCCATGTCTTTGTGAAACTGTTCAAGCGTTGATTCTGGCTCACGGCGTGGATGACCGAAAAGGGTTTCAATTTTTTTTCCCGTCATCGTTAGACCATAGTGGTACGTGAAGTACTTCATGTTTAAGCAGAAGGTGCCATCCGGCTGAACATTCACAAGTTCCTGCAAGATTGTATCTGCGAAACGCGGCTCACCGTACGGTGCAAGTCCCATGACTTTGTATTCAGCACTGTTCACCCTAAATCCCAAGTAGTACGTGAACGCCGAATACAACAGTCCGAGCGAATGCGGAAAGTGTATCGCGCCTGTCAGTTGAATTTCGTTTCCGCGCCCCCACCCCTTAGTCGTTGTTTCCCATTCACCCACGCCATCAAGGGTAAGGATGGCGGCTTCCTCGAACGGTGAAACCAAAAATGCGCTTGCCGCATGCGACATATGATGTTCAGTGAACAGCACTTCTCCAGCGTAGTCAAGCTCTTTCATGATCGTCTGGCGAATCCACATTTTCTCTTTCATCCACACTGGAAGCGCTTTCAAGAACGACCGAAAACTTCGCGGGAAGGTGCCAAAATACGTTTGCAGAATGCGCTCGAACTTTATGAACGGCTTGTCATAAAATACAACATAGTCCAACGAATTCGCACTAATTTTCGTAGCCGAAAGACAATATCGTATCGCGTTGATGGGAAAATTTGAATCGTGCCGCTTGCGGGTAAATCGCTCCTCTTGTGCGGCGGCAACTAGTTGCCCATCAGCGAGCAATGCTGCAGCCGCATCATGATAAAAGCAGGAGATGCCAAGTATGTTCACTTGATTCCGCTAAAATTGATTACGAATGGTTTCGACGGTAGGGTGCTCCGTAGCTCTTGCCTTCCAGAAGCTGCCACTATCGGAATTGGGAGTGCGCATTGGATTTTTACGGCGTATGGTTACGACGATCCAAGCAATACCAACGAGAAAAATGTACGCGAGCGAAAGAAGCAACGTGGTGTTGGCCTTGCCAACAGCTTCTGCAACTTTCATCCAAATACGTTTGAATGCGATTAGCCAAGCCATCTGAAATGAACTCTGTACAAAATGTAGCTAAAACGAATTGGAGTTGCAATTTGCCGCACTATCTTTTGCATCTCACTCAATTCCTTCCTAACCTCCTTCGCATGGCTTCTGGAACAATCGGCTACAATCAACTACCTGCACCAACTGTGAATCGACAGAGGAAAACCCAACGTTTTTTCTTTTGGCTGGTAGTACTGGCTACTCCCTTTGCTTTACTTGTTACTTTGGAATTGCTGCTCCGCTTTTTTCACTACGGATCAAATCTTGATATGTTCACAATAGATACCATTGGAGGAAAACCGTACTACCTTTTCGATCCGTCAGTCAAGAATAGATATTTTTCGTACGTCAGCTTTAGCCCGAACACAGCACTTGATTGCTTCCCCGCCATCAAGTCAAAAGGCACTGTGCGAATATTTTGCATGGGCGGCTCTACCACGGTTGGCTTTCCGTATGGACCTGTTGGTTCGTTCTCTACCTTCCTTCGAGATCGCTTAAAGGCCTCCTATCCCACACTCCACTTTGAGGTAGTAAACCTCGGCATGACCGCCACAAATAGCTTTACCGTCTTGGACTTGGCACAGGAACTTTTGCGCTACGAACCCGACCTTCTTGTCGTCTATGACGGGCATAATGAATTCTATGGCGCACTGGGGATTGCTTCACGCGAATCTCTGGGCCAAAGTCGTCTACTTACTCTACTCAATTTGAAGCTCATTCGCTTCCGGACATTTCAATTGTTACGATTGGTCTTTACCTCATCAGTGAGAAGTGTCCAACCAGGAACGAGTTCTCCTGAATCCGGCACCTTGATGGAGCGTCTTGCAAGAGACCAGCATATCCCGTACAAAGGCAAAGTGTTCAACGATGCGCTCTCGATCTTTCGCTCAAATCTTATCGATCTTGTATCACTAACACAAACGTATAGCATACCGCTTGTACTTTGCACTCAAGCGTCAAACGTACGAGATCTGGAGCCATTTGTTTCTACTCCAATGCCAGAGTTGAGCGACATCCAGCGGGCAGAATTCGATCGCCTTTTTGACGCTGGCCGAAAGTATCGGGATTCCCATCAACTCGATTCAGCGTTAGCATTCTTCAACACTGCGGTCATTATCGATTCTAATCGCGCCGATATACGCTTTGCGATTGCCCAATGCTTGGATTCGTTGCACCGCTATGTGCCAGCACTTGATCACTACGTCCGTG
>JACRFF010000060.1 GCA_016218005.1 Ignavibacteriales bacterium | reverse complement strand
CGTTGAAAGACACTTCGGCGGGTAAACAGGACTATCTGTATGCTGGCCGGATACTGCCAAAACGAAGATGGCCCTGACAAGCCGGGCCTCCTCGTTTGTAGCGGGTGCCCCGACCGGAAACGTCGGGGCAAGCAGGATCCCGCCACAAAGCGGCGGGACTTCACAAAAAACGTTCAGCTTGAAAAGATAGAATTTCTGATCCCCCATAAAACAGCTGCGCCCAGCCTTGCGGCTGGGCTCGCTGTTTTGTAGCGGGGGCCCCGACACAAAGCGTCGGGGTAAACAGGACGCCAAGTCCTGGCCGGGTACTATAAAAACGTTAGCGCCCCACAAGGGGGCGCTTCCGTTTTTTGTAGCGGGGGCAGGACTTGAACCTGCAACCTTCGGGTTATGAGCCCGACGAGCTACCAATTGCTCCACCCCGCGATATGTTCTCACGCTGGAAGTTTTCTCTCCTCAAGTCATAAGCCCGACGAGCTACTCCCGATAAATTGCATCGGAACTCTCCACCTGCGTTCTTTACTATGGTTAATATACCCAACTTTCTTGCCTGAGTCAAGGCTCATTCCATTTCAATTTCCACTCTACACTATTTTGGATTTCGATGCGGAGATTGTTTTCCACAGTGCATCGACAAGTCCTACAAGCCCCACGCGCGAGACTGACGAAATGAAATGCACTCGCACGCCGCGCGCAAACTTTATCATTCTCAGCCGACGCAGACCTTCGTCATCCATCGCGTCGGTCTTGGTGATGGCAACGAGTTTTTGTTTCCGGGAAACCTTTGAACTGTACGACCGCAGTTCCGTCAACAAAGTTTCGTAGTCTTTGCGCGGGTCTTCGCTTAAGCCGTCGATCATGATGACGAGAACTTTGGTTCGCTCGATATGCCGGAGAAATTGTATCCCAAGTCCTTTGCCAAGGTGCGCTCCTTCGATCAATCCGGGAATATCGGCGACGGTGAAACCCCGTCCTTCCGCAACACGCACGAGACCAAGATTCGGCGTTAAGGTGGTGAAGGGATAATCGGCAATCTTCGGTTTGGCCGCAGAGATAACGGAGATGAGCGTCGATTTGCCCGCATTGGGTAATCCAACGAGGCCGACATCGGCAAGAATTTTTAGCTCGAGACGAAGATTCCGTTCTTCACCTTCGGTTCCCGGTTCCGCTTTGCGCGGCGCCTGATTTGTCGAGGTTGCGAATTCGGTATTGCCCCTGCCACCCACACCCCCTTTCGCAATAACAATTTCATCCTTCTCGTTCACGAGGTCTGCAATCACGCGCCGCTTGTCTTCGTCGCGAACAACCGTGCCGCACGGAACGCGAAGGACGGTATCTTTCCCCGCCTTGCCATACTGGTTCTTGTTGCGGCCATTCTCACCCCGTTCTGCACGATACTCGTGCCGGTACCTGTAGTCCAACAACGTGTTCAGGTGCCGGTCGGCGCGGATGATCACGCTGCCGCCGTTCCCTCCGTTGCCGCCGTCTGGTCCGCATTTCGGAATGAACTTCTCCCGCCGAAAACTGACGACGCCATTACCACCGTCGCCGGCTTTTACGCGGATTGTTACTTCATCAATAAACTGCATGGTTTCCAGACATGGATGTGAAGAGATGAACGGGATGGCGGCTACATCTTTGTATAGCGCGTGTTCACACGATCGGTAAACTCGATTGCTTCCGTTGAAAACGGGTCGACGTCGTTGGCAACAAAAAGCGCATCAAGATACACGGATGCTTCTTCCCACGTGTTGATGCTGGCAAGCGCTTCTAACGCCGCATCGAACGCAAGCGAATCACTGTTGAACAGATTCTTGACGAATCGTTTGCGATCACCGGAAGAAAACAATTCCGTCATCGCTACAAGCGCAATCGCTCCGGTCTTGCTTTCCAACGGAAGTTCAACCGCCGCCGACGGCGCACGAGATGCGGCATCACCATCAACCGATGTCGTCTCAGCCGCAGCCTTCGCCTCCGCCAAAGGCGCCCGCCAGCTCCGCTCAACCATACCGTTCGGGCGAGCACCGGTCGGGCTGGGATGCGCATCGGACGCAGAAACGGAAGGAAGAATTTCTGTAACCGTCGTTGGCGGAATCATATCTTCGTTCTTCATTCTCGCTTGTTCAATCAGCGCCGCTAATTCCGCCACGGAAATATTTTTCGCCTTCTGCTCATCACGCTCGTGTTCCAGCCGCGTCTTGATGTCGTCAAGCTGTTTGTCTTCAAAGAACATAACGGCGGCGTTGATGGGCAATGTCGGCTGGTCAAATTGATTGTGGGGAAGAAATTTCCCTTCGTCGACAAACGTGAATAATCCTCGCATCATCTTTGCCAACTCGATGCTGGAGTGCCGGCTGACCACTTCGCTATCGATCTTCGCAAGCAACGATTTGAATTCCTCGAATCCGATCTCGGCCAATCCTTTGTCCACAATATAGCGTTTGAGAAGCGACGGCAAATACTCGTAGTCGACGCAATAGGCAAGTTTCGTCTCCACCTCCGACACCGGCGCCGAACGATTGTTGCCGTGGATGAAATTGAGCAGCGTCCATTGCGGCCGACAGAGGTAGTTGAATTGAAAATTCACCGCCTCGTCGAGAAGCGTTGCAAAATCATCCTGCGTAAATTGGTAATGCTGAACAAGCAAGAGGTCGACTTGCCGTTGAAGACTGAGCACCGACGGGTGAGCGTAGGGAAATCGTTTCGACCGCATTTCGTGCGCTCGGTCGTTTGCCAGCAATTTTTCCACCTCTGCTTTGAAGTACGCCTTGATGGCCGGATGAACGTGCGCCGCGAGAAATTCTTTCAGCGTGATCGATTCTTCCTCGCCAATCGTTTTTGCGTACACGGCGTTCTTGATCGCTTCGATTTCATGTTCAAAAATATAGCCCATCGCTATTTCCCCACAACCGTTCGCACGCGGTCGATCTCCTTTTGCGCCGCCGTCTTGAATTGCGCATCCGTATCCTTCCGGTCGATGATTTGTTTGTACATCGTCATCGCTTGGTCGTACTTCGACATTTTCTCGTACGATTGTCCTGCCATATAGTACGCTGTCGATATCCAATCGATCTTTCCGCGCTTGGTAACGAGGTACGGCACTTTGAGAAATTCAAGAATCGCTTGTTGATACTCGCCCTTGTAGAAGTACGCTTCACCGATGTAATAGCGAAGCTCTGCCTCCAAGTCTGCGTTTCCATTTTCCAACAATCCCTGCAGGTGCAAGATCGATTGATCGTAGTAACCGAGCTTCTGGTACAAGACGCCAATGTCGATCCGCTTGCCGATCAATTCCGGGTCGGTTGGATATCGTTCGATGTATTTGCGCGTCAACTCCAACGCGCCATCGAACAAGCTGAGTTCTTTGTACGTGAGAATGAGATTGTTCATCGCATACTGCACGAGATCCGGCGCGCGTTGTTCGGAATCCAATAACGCCTTGAAATCTTTTGCCGCTGCATCCCAACGTTCCAATCCGTAGTAGGCGTTGCCGCGGCTCAATTGCGCGCGAGGAGCGACAGCGCTTTGGGAAAATGCCGATAGAAGAGAATCATAGACCCCAATAGCTTCCTGCGGATGTTGATCGAGTTCCAACGTGCGCGCCGTCCAATACAGCACTTCGGGAATAATGGGCGCCTTCGGATAATGCTTTCGGACCGAATCGAACGCCGCCTTGGCTTTGTGGAGGTCGTCCTTGCGCAAGAAATATTTTCCGCGCTCGAAATCGAATTCCGCAACATAGTTGGTCGCCTTCGGATAGCTCTTGACAAAACTTTCCACGCGCTTATCGGCTTCGCTCGTGTTGTCGAGCCGGAAGAAACAGACGGCGACCCGCGACACGAGATAGTGAAGCTGCGTCGTATCCGTTGTTCGCTGCACGGCTTCGCTGAAGCGTGGAATCGCCTCCGTGTATTGCTCGTTCCGATAGAATAGTTCCGCCGCCTCCACCGCTACCGAAGCGCCTTGGTCTCCCGTTTCCTTCTGAAAGCGCAACGCTTCCTGCAAGTACTTCGCCGCAAGGTCGAAATTCTTCTCTTCCTTCGCGATGCTCGCCAAAGCAAGATACGCTTCTCCTGCGCGGTCAGACGACCCCGACCGCGAGAGGTAGGCCGCGTAGAATCTCTTCGCTTCTGCACGCTTGCCGATGTTTCGATACGAGAAGGCGAGCTTGAACAACACATCGCGGGCAACTTCGCGGATCGAAAACACGTCGGATATTTGTTCTCGAATCGCTTTCTGAAATGCGTCGATGGCTCCGGAATAATTTTTGGCGTTGAACGCCGCTTCGCCGCGCCGTAGCGACAACCCATCGGCGAACGCCGTGTAGAAATACTGTTTTTCCAATTGGCTCAAGAATCCGAGTGCGGTTTGTTCGTCGCCGCGCTCTGCGGCAAGTTGTGCCAGCATCGAAGCCGCTTGGGCACTGAAGGGTGTATTCGGCGAATCGACAAGGAACTGCGTCAGCACGACGCGCGCCGAATCTTTGTTCCCCATGTTCAGCAAACAAGCTCCGAATCGGAATTGCGCTTCTGCGGCAATCTCGGGCTGGACGGTTTTTTCTTTCACCAACTTGAAGGTCAGCGCCGCGTCTTCAAAGCTCTTTGAACTCATCAGCGCGTTCGCAATCGCCAGCAAGACCAGATCCTTTCGCCTCGCGGCGGGATAGGAACCCAGAAACTCCGAGGACATTTTTCGGATTTGCGTAGGATTCGTTTCGACTTTGAGCTTGAGGCCGAACAACGCCACAATCGCGTCGTCCGATTTCTCGAACGAAGGATATCGGCGCAAGAGAGAATCGTACGAAGCGATGGCTCTCGAACGCGCACGCGAGGGGTCGTGTTTCTTGTCTTCCTCAAGCAACGCGGAAAATTCAAACGAGCGAGCCAACCCGAACATCGCCGCCGGCCGCTCCCGATCCTCCAATCCGCCCGCTAGAGCTGATTCGTACTGAACCGCGGCTTGCGTATAATCTTTGAACTGGTAGAAGTAGATTTCCGCAAGACGAAACGCAAGGTCCGCTTTCGACTTCTGAGCGATGACGTCGCCCACCAACAGCGCAAGATTCTGCAAGCCGGCGTCGCGATCCTTTTGATCGAACGAACGAATGCGGAATATTTGGCCGTCGGCATCGTCCGTCAATGGACTGCTGGGAAATCTCCGTTTCAGATTCTCGAATTCTTCGACCGCTGCGGCATAGTTGCCCGCCTGCCGAAGCGTCGACGAAAGTTCAAACAACGCGTCGTCCACAGTGTTGCTTGCAGGAAATCGCGTTATGCTCGCCTCGAAGTTTCGCTCTGCGCTGCGAAAATCCCGCATCACATCGCGGTACAAGCGTCCGGTTTCCATCAACACGCGCGGCAGGAGCGGGTCGGTCGGATAGGCTTGTTCAAATGCAGCGCCAAGCCTGACGGCCTCATTATGATCTTTGTCGAACAGCGCCGCCTTGAATGCGCCGATCGTCAGTGAGCGGCGGTCCACAGCATTGAGGGTATCGCGGTACGCGCGCTGATAATATTCCGATGCACGGCGAAGGTCGTTCTGCGCTTCCGCCGCTTGCGCCGACCGGAACCACGCTTCACCCGTCCGTTCCGCCGCAATCCCGCCAGCCCGTTCAAACGACTTCAACGCATTTTTCCAATCGCGGTCTTCAACGTACAACTGACCGATGGCAAGCAATGCTTGTTGGCGCACGGCCTTCGGACATTTTGCGCTGTCGTCGGCCCCCACCCGCCACACCGAAAGCGCATCGGTGGTATTGCCGAGCGCTTTGCGTACGTCGCCCAGCAGCAGAAGCGTTCCGTGGTAGGAGCTTGTCGATCTGAAATTCTTCATAAGGTCTTGCAGAACTGCCTCCGCATCTGCAAGGCGGTTCTGTTTCACGTGTACGGTTGCATGCAACAGCATCGCTCGCGCTTTCAGACTGTCATCTTTTGCCGCGTCGAGCACGCGCTTGCATTCGGTGCGTGCAGCGTCGAACTCGTTTTCTTCCGAATACAACTCCGCCAATCGCAATCGAGCAGGCAGCACATCGGGCGTGGAATATTCCTGCACGAGCACTTTGAGCATTCTCTTGACGCCGTCCTTGTCTCCCACCCGCTCGAAATTTTCCGCCGCCTTGCTTAACGAGGGGGCTGCCAGCTTACTCTTCGGATGAAACGTTTTCACGCGCTCGTACGCCAGCGCGGCTTCGCGATAGTTCTTGAGCGCTACGTATGACTCGGCGACATTCGTCCACGCTTCCGGAGCTTTGGGATTATCCGGGTAGCTAAGCGCAAAATTTTGGAATGTAAACCGCGCGTCGTCGAACTTGCCGAGCTTCGTTTGCGTCAGGCCAAGATAGAACCGAGCTTCGATTCCCTGCTGGGTGTTGGGATACGAATTGACAAACTGCCGAAATTGTTCGAGCGACAGGTCGTACAGCTTATCGTTGTAGAGGTTGACGGCAAGTTTGAAATCGGCGTTCTCCTTCGACTCCTGCGACGCCGCCGGAAGCGCCACCATGCACACAAGGAGGATTGATGGAATAAATTTCATGCTGAACGAAAGTACGGCGAAATCAACCGATTCGCAACCAACGGCGCTTTGTGCGCCAGCGCATCGACAGAAGGAGGTGAATTGCATACGTTGCCATCGAACGTTACGTCCATCATCGATGGACATCAGACTCCCAACGCTGTCGGTAATCCAGGTGGAGGGTAGCCGGGCGCTGGGAGTCGTCGATGTACACACAAACGGCGAGTCTCATTGGAACTCGCCGTTGTTCGTTTTAGCACGTCCGGTTGGTTTAGCAGGGTGTTGAAAAACTAGGTAATGTGTCATTCTGAACCCCGACGCTTTTGCCAAGGGCATCACTTCGTGATTGTCGGGGTGAAGAATCTGATTCAAAAAGCGAGATGCTTCGCTGCGCCTGCCTGCACGCCTGCGTGCCGAAACATAAATGCACTTTGGCGTGCAGGCACGAAGCCGAAGCTTCGTTTCGGCATAGGCAGGCTCAGCATGACAGAAAAAGACTTTTTCAACAGCCTGTTAGAATCCGCCGCCGACCTCGGCAGGTTTCTGATACGTCGCTTTCGCAATCAAAAATTCCCGATTGAGCCGCGCGATGTGAGCCACCGAAATTTGCTTGGGACACTCGGCTTCGCACGCATAGTTGTTCGAGCAGTTGCCGAAACCTTCTTTGTCCATCTGCTCTACCATGCGCAGAGCACGCTCCTTCCGCTGCGCCTGACCCTGCGGCAGCAACGCCAATTGCGACACCTTTGCCGCAACGAACAGCATCGCGGAAGAATTCGGACACGCCGCCACGCACGCACCACATCCGATACACGCCGCGGCGTCCATCGCTTCATCAGCGATAGGTTTGGGAATCAGCACCGCATTGCCATCGGGAATGCCGCCGGTCTTCGCTCCCGTATATCCCCCCGCTTGTTGAATGCGGTCGAGCGCCGTCCGGTCGACCACCAGATCCTTGATGATCGGAAACGCTTTTGCGCGCCACGGCTCAAGCACAACCTCGTCTCCATCCTTGAACGAGCGCATGTGAAGCTGGCACGTTGCGATGCCGCGGCCAGGACCGTGGGCGCGTCCGTTGATGACCGAACCGCAGCTTCCGCAAATTCCTTCTCGGCAATCGTGGTCGAACGCGATCGGCTCTTCGCCCTTCTTCACCAGCGTCTCATTCACCACATCCAGCATTTCGAGGAAGGACATGTCGGGTGAAACCTGATCAATCGGATAGGCGGCAAATCTGCCGTCGTGGTCTGCACTTTTTTGCCGCCAGACTTTGAGCGTAATCTTCATAGATGCTGTTCCTTCCTCTTCTCTATTTATAACTGCGCTGCGAGGGCTTGACGTACTCAAACTTCAGCGACTCCTTGTTGAGTTTCGGCTTGCTCAGGTTGCCGGTGTATTCCCACGCCGCAACGTAGGCAAACTTTTTGTCGTTGCGGAGCGCTTCGCCATCCTCGGTTTGATATTCCTCGCGGAAATGACCGCCGCACGATTCTTCGCGCTGCAAGGCATCCAGCGCCATCAGTTCGCCGAGTTCGAGAAAATCTGCCACGCGGCCTGCCCGCTCAAGCTCCGCGTTCAATTCGTTGCCGGAGCCGGTGATCTTCACGTCTTTCCAAAATCGCTTGCGGATTTCGGGAATGACGTCGAGCGCTTTCTTGAGACCTTTCTTGTTGCGGCCCATGCCGACGTACTCCCACATCACTTTGCCCAATTCCTTGTGGAAGTCGTCGACCGTCCTTGTTCCGTCGATGGAAAGCAACTTCTTGACCTGTGCCTCGAGCGTCGTCCGCGCGTTCTTGAATTCTGCGTGGTCCGTCTTGACCGCTTTGAACTTCGTCGTCGCGAGATAATCGCCGATGGTGTACGGCAGAATGAAGTAGCCGTCAGCAAGTCCCTGCATCAGCGCGCTGGCGCCGAGACGATTGGCGCCGTGGTCGGAAAAGTTCGCTTCGCCCACGACATACAATCCGGGGATAGAACTCATCAAGTTGTAATCCACCCAAAGCCCCCCCATGGTGTAGTGGACTGCCGGATAGATGCGCATCGGAACTTCGTACGGATTTTCCGCCGTGATCTGTTTGTACATATCGAACAGGTTGCCGTACTTTTCTGCAATGGCCTTCTGTCCTAATCGTCCGATCGCATCCGAAAAATCAAGATACACCGCCTGACTGGTGGAGCCGACGCCGAAACCGTCGTCGCACATTTTCTTGGCGGCGCGGGAAGCGACATCGCGCGGCACGAGATTGCCGAACGCAGGGTAGCGGCGCTCGAGATAGTAATCGCGTTCTTCTTCGGGAATGTCTTGCGGCCTTCGCCGATCACCTTTGTTCTTTGGCACCCAAATGCGGCCGTCGTTGCGCAAGCTCTCACTCATCAACGTGAGCTTGGATTGGTAATGTCCGCTGACCG
>JACRFF010000058.1 GCA_016218005.1 Ignavibacteriales bacterium | reverse complement strand
GGTTCATCTGCATTTTCAGTATCGCCGAATGCCTTCAACGTAGCCACCGGCGATAGCGGCAAGGACAAAGTGTATTTTAATTCTACTGCTGTTGGTTTGGACTCGGCGCTTGTGCTGTTGGCGACCAACGATCCGTTGAATCAGGTTATTACTATCAAGGTCAAGGGGATCGGAAGCACTACCGGCGTTCAAGATGCGCCGCCGTTGCTTGTGCCCGAGGCATTTGTTCTTGAACAAAATTATCCCAATCCATTCAATCCGAGCACAACGATCAGCTATCAACTGCCGAAAGAATCCAACGTCGAGTTGCGTATCTATAGCGTACTCGGCGAGGCAGTGCGAACGCTTCTCAGCGAAACCCAAGCGGCAGGATACAAATCCGTAGTATGGGACGGACGGGGCGATGCTGGGCTGAGCGTTTCGAGCGGTATCTATTTTTATCGCCTCAAAGCCGGAGAGTTTGTGCAAGTCAGGAAAATGTTGCTGGCGAAATAAGGACATTTGTCCTCCCACTTTTCTTGCGAAGCGGGGAGGGGAGCGCATTGAATTGCCGGCCCGCTTCGCCGAAGCGAAGCGCCCGCTCCGACTCGTCGGAGACGAGGCGAGCGAGGCAGTTCTTGCTGTTGCTGAACAACTCCCCACCAGATCAAGAATGAACCGCAAAAGGGGGAATTCTTGAAATCAGCAGCAAGGAACACCAACCGCTTCTCTGCAATCCCGCCCTCTCTTCCGTGCTTGATTGTTTCCCAACGCAGAAGTACATTCTCGACGAGTTTAACGCCTATCCGACTTTAATCCGGAATTAACGCGGGCCTGCCCGCCGAAGGCACGCAGGCGGGAACTGATGGATGATCAACGTACACGTTCAAGTTCGCCGAAGGTTACCATAGTTGACGAAGGTATGTTTGTTGCCCCGCGCGTTTTTTCTCCCCCGAGGGGAAGGACGCATTCTCCAGGTCAGGAACCAAATCTGACGAAGGGGAAGACTAACCTATACGGCTCTCACTTTTTGTAGGTGAGAAAATCTATGGCGGTCAAAAAAATCTCCAGCGAAGAGCAAGAAGAGCGGCGGCAAAAGCGCATCATTTTGGTGCTGTTCGCTGTTTGCATCGTTGGCTTTTCCTACGTTGTGTACGACTATTTTAATATCGTCAAGCGCACGACGTTACCGGATGATCTCACCAAAGTTAGCGGCACAATCAAGGAATGGCAATCCAAGGGTCTCGTTGACCGCTTCGATGTCGAATCTTCAAAACTCATCGTGAACGAAAACGAGTGGAACAAGATGACGAGGAACGAGAAGGTTGGTATTGTCACCCAGCTTGCCCGCTTTTGTTCTGAAGAGAAAAAAGTTTCGACGTGGAGTTTTCAAGTTATTGGTAATCGCTCTTCTGCCATAGTGGGGGAATTAGGATCTCGGGGATTGGTTATTCCTTAACGGGAATTAGTCTATGGGCCAACAGCAACTGTTGATCTTGGTTTTGGTTGCGATCATCGTGGGCATCGCCATCTACGGCGCTACGCATTTGATGGAAGCCTACAACCAGTCAAGCGAACGGGATGTCATTATCCACCGGCTAAACTATCTCGTTGCCGAGGCAAAAAAGTATGCCGAAAAGCCGACAAGTCTTGGAGGAGGCGCTGGAAGCTTTCGAGGTTTTGTCCCTGCGGCAATGCTTACGGTTACCAACGAAATGACCATCTCAACTACTGCGGGCGATACGTGGGTGTTGTTTCAGGGAATAGGCAAGACAATAGGCGAGGATGGCCGGACGCCTGTGCAAATCGTGGGGCAGTTTGACAAGCCAACCGATAAGTGGACGACGCTCATCAAAGTGAACTGAAAGATGAAGTGCCAGCCATCGAATTAAAAAACCCCTTGGTCATCAAGGGGTTTTTTGTTTCCTCACGCATCCATAGAAGAATGTCTGCCCAAT
>JACRFF010000057.1 GCA_016218005.1 Ignavibacteriales bacterium | reverse complement strand
TGGACGACGTGATCCTGCATGTATTGTGCGCAGAACATCAGGTTGCGGATCAGTTCGGCATTCGGAGGTACCTGCACACCGAGCGCATCTTCCACCGTCCGACAGGATGCGAGTGCATGCACCGTCGTGCAGACGCCGCACGCCCGCTCCGTGAACGCCCACGCGTCGCGCGGATCGCGCCCCTTCAGGATGATTTCGAATCCACGCACCATCGTGCCGGAACTGTAGGCATCGACAATCTTGCCGTCTTTGATCTCGGCTTCAATCCGCAAGTGTCCTTCGATGCGGGTAATGGGGTCAACAACAATCCGGGTGGCCATTACTTGCCTCCTTTCTTCTCGACAGGCTCTTCACTGCTCTTGATCTCTGCCTGTATCAATTTGCGTTTGCGAATGTTCGTTTCATAATGCACCTTTTGTTTGGGGTTATCTGAGATTCTTGGTACATTTAGAGTGAAAACAAAAGGGGAGTCTGATGCGAGAAGCATTGGACAATAAGGCGGCCAGCCTTGACCTTTTGTTTTCGACAACGCCGGGATCGGTGGTACCAGCACCGATTCCGGTTTCTGTTTTGTTCGGCTTATTTCTCCTTACTTTAGTTCCTCAACGTACCTCGTACCATAAAGTTTTTTCCTGTTGTGTAGTCGTTATCGCCCCAAAAGATGTCATTATCAAAAATCAACACTTCAGTGATGAAAGGGCTGCTCAGCGAAAGAATTGTTTCTAAGTTTGACCCGTTGTAATGCATCAATCCGCTTCCTCCAATACAAAAAAAGTCTTTTTTGCTTCTGCCCTGTATCCCTGCTATGAATTCTGTGTTTGAAAAATCTTTCCACAGTTGCAGTTTCATATCGTCATCGACCGTATAAATCCTTTTATCAAAACCAACGTATATCGTGGTCCCAATTTTCGATAGCGTCGATCTATCGACATTTGAATAAACTTCATGAAGCGTTGAATTCTTGTAAATAAAAATTTTACTCGTGTCCGGATACCCCTGTTCATAAACTGTCCCGCGCAAAAAAACGAGATCATTACAAGTAAATATTTTTTCAAAAGACACTCGTTTTTGTCCCACATCAACCTCCTTCCATCGGCCCCCATCAAATCGGAACATGACGCCTTTGAATGTTGTGCCATCGGGATGTCTATCGGCGAAACCAACGGCGTAAACATTGTTAGCATACTCTCCGTAGATATCATTGATGACGACTTGACCAAAACTCCCTATTGGTTGTTCACTGAAGAATTTCCAAGACAAACCATCATATCGCCAGAAATTTGCGCCAGAAGATCTGTTGCTCATCCAAACATCATTCTTGGAGAAACCATAGATTGACGTAGGTTCTATTTGCAAGAGGACTGAATCGCGCAGCCAGTTGTTGCCGTTGTAGTGCCACAATTCATACCCTGCGTCGGCACTTGCAATCATCCACACGTCATCGGGAGAGCTACCCCAAATTCTCGAGATCGAATAAATAATATCGCCGGGTTTCGTATGGAGTGTGTCTACGGTCCACACATAGTCACGTCTGCCGGGCTTGTCGTCCTCGGGTGGTGTTGTGCCCGTATCCTTGCACCGCACGGCGAGCAGTGGCAGGCAGAATATTATCGTGAGTGTAAACTTTTGTATCATCGTAGTACTCCATCTTTGGTATGAATCTATCGTTGTCTGCTAGAAGTTAGAAATCTCACTCGACGTCCGCAATACCTCACGTGAGGTATTTTTTGTTTTTCTCAAAGTTGAAAATGAATGAGGGGTTTACGAAGGAAAGTTACTTGGGGCGTGTGAGATGAAGGTGTTCTCTGTGGATCTTTGCGATCAACTCGCTGTGCGAATGCGTGCCAAGCTTCTGGTTGATGTGCTTGAGGTGCGTACGCACTGTGTGCTCACTCAGCCCCGCTTGTTGCGACATCTGTTTTGCGTCCCATCCTTTGGCGATGAGCGGCAGAAGCGTTTGCTCCATTGGAGTCAATTCATTTATGAGAGGCGATGGAGCGTAGGTGGGCAATGAGGCAAGAATGTGCGGGATGATCTCCGGATCGTACGGCATGTATCCCTGCAACGCTCGTTCACACGCCGCAAACACTTCTGTCACACGAAACGGCTTGAGCAAGAATCCGTCAACACGCTGATAGGCAAGGTCAACCGCGATCATCGGACTTCTGTCCACCGTGAGGATGATAATCTTTGTGCAGGGTGAACATCGCCGGATATTGGGAATGAGGTCGGGTCCCCACTCTCCGGGAAAATGAAGATCGAGCAGAACGATGCCGGGCGTTGCTCTTTGTTCAAGGAACACTCGCGCCGATTGAACGGAAGAAAACCACCTGTACTCGCTTACGCGTGCATCATGTTGCAGCGAGCGTTGCAGCGCGGCGCAGGTCTTCGCTTCATCATCAATGAGCCAGAGGGAAAATGGCGTTTGATTCATGGCGAAACGAATTTGCTACCGCATACGCTGCGACTTCATCCTTCGGTGCACTTCGTCGTGGCGCTCCATCGGCTCTAAGTGCGTGATGATGTTGATCGGAAACGAAGTTGCTTGTTTGATCGCTTCTTCAATCTCCGTTGCGGCGTGATGCGCCTGTTCAATACTCGTGCTGCCAGGAAAGAGCAAATGAAACTCCGCCCAGCTGAGGGTGCCGCTATGGCGGGCGCGGAATTCGTGATACTGCAATCCGCGCGATGCGGCCTCGCGATCTAAGATACTCCGCAACTGCCGGTCTAATTCCGGATCGCCTTCATCCATCAATCCCCCCACCGATTGGCGAATCAGTTTTCCGCCTGTCCAGAGTATATTCGCGGCAACAAAAATAGCAAGAATCGGGTCGAACGGTTTCCATCCCGTCGCCATCACAAGTATCAATCCGATGATCACGCCGAAGCTCGTCCACGAATCGGTCAGCACATGTTTTCCGTTGGCAACGAGGATGAGCGACTGATGCCGCTTCCCCTCCCACACGAGATACGATCCCAGCGCCGCATTGATGAGCGTGGCACCGGCGACGTAAAGCGTTCCGGTGCCGAGATTCTGAATTTCCAGTCCCGTTAGCCATTTCATCACTGCCGCGTACATAATGTAGAAAGCGGCAACGATGATCATCGTGCCTTCAAAACCGGCGGAAACGAATCCAATCTTATCGTGCCCATACGGATGACTTTCATCCGGCGGTATGTGGCTTAACCACACGCTGAATGCAGCAAACCCGACGGCGAACACGTGCACAACCGATTCCGCCGCATCCGACAAAATCGCCACCGAGCCGGTGATGGTGTAGGCGTAGGTCTTTCCTACCAACATAACGAAACCGACTATGAGCGAAAGCCGTATCGCACGTTTTTGCTGGCGCGCAGTGTTGGATTCTGAAAAGATGGGCCGGTTCACGATGTTTCTGCCGTTGCTACTTTTGCAGTGTCATTCGCCTGACAAACGATTCGCCGTTGGCTTCAAGCCGATAGAAGTATGACCCGCTGGGCGCCAACGAAGCGTTCCACTGAACGGAATACGAACCCGGCGGCAATGTTTGGTTCACCAAAACCGCCGCCTCCCGCCCCAGCACATCGTATATCCGCAGACTGACGAATCCGAATTGGGCGATATGAAATTCAAAATTGGTTGTCGGATTAAATGGATTGGGAAAGTTTTGCTCCAACGACAATGCGTTGGGGGATGCAACGCCAAGTTCCTTAACTCCCGTTACGTTGGCCTTTGCGCCTTGGTCGATCCAGTTTTTGATGGTCGTGATATCCGCAGTGGATAAGACTGGGCCGCCCTGTGGCATCTGCGACCCAAACGCAGGCGAGGCGCTCGATATCTTTTCATACAGGGGGCTTGCTGCCGAACTTCCCGGTGCAATCACTTTCTTGCCGTACTGAAGTCCGATGCTGTTGATGACATTGGTGTACGAACTCAACTTCACGCCGTTTTGGCCGTTGGCAGTCAAATGGCACGAGCAGTTGTTTGAAAAAATCGTCTGCACTTGCGTTGTGTAGTCGACTTGCTGAGCGCGGGCGAAGAACGATAGCGCCATCATTGCCGCCCATACCATCCATACTCGTCTCATATCTCTCCCTCCTTGGTTGGTGTTTACACTTTGACAATCCACTTCATTCGGTACATCAGGTAAGCAATCACATAGAGAAACAGCATAAATGCAATCGAGTGGAGAAACGACGACGCCATCGGATCGCCCACCGGCACAAAGAAGCTATTGTAGTACCACGTCTTGATGGAAACCGACATCCCGCCAAACTTCATCGACGTCAGCCGACCAACGACGCCGGAGAGTACGAACATCGTAATGGCATTCTGGCCGTAGATCTCGAACGGCTTCGACCAGCGTGCCCAGCCTTTCACATCCACAATCCAAAAAATGCACGATAGACAGACAAGCGCGAGGCCTGCCATGAACACGCTGTAGGTGCTCGTCCACATGTTCTTGTTGATCGGCAGCCAGTTATCCATAATGAGTCCGGCCAGCATCAGCAGACTTCCGGTAACGAACATCCACGATGTCTTTTCTTCCTTCGTGTGTTGCGTTCGGAGATACCTTCCGGTGAAAACGCCGAAGAGCGTCGTTGCAATGGCGGGAATGGTGCTGAAGATTCCTTCCGGGTCAAACCCCGGGGCCGGCGCACCACGCCACGTATGTCCTTGCAACACATGTGAATCGATGTACCACGCGAAGTTGCCCATCGGCGTCCACACGCCGACGCCATAACCCGGAACGTTGATCGTTTTGACGAGAATCCAATACGCCGCAAGTAACGCAAACGTGATGCCGATTTGCGCGCGCGTAGAAGTGTAGAGCGAAATCAATCCGGCAATCAAATAGCAGACGGCGATACGCTGCAACACGCCGGGAATGCGAATGGCGTTCAGTTCTTCGGTGTGCATGAGCGGAACAATGAACGGCAGCGCCGCCAGCCCTACGCCGACGGCTGCGAAGATGTAGCCGCGCGACTTTGGTTGCGGTTCTTCGCCTGAACGAGGGGCAAAAACTTTTCTCAACTGAAGCAATACGTACGCAAGCGCGGCAATCCAGAGAAAGAAGAGGGACAACTGCGGTACGCCGGCAAGAAAGAGTCCGAGATAGAAAATGACTGCTGCACGCCAGATGACGTGCCGCGCCAACTCTCCTTTATCTGCGCCGCGCTCCAAACGCTTCGCAAACGATAACATCATCGCCACGCCGACAATCCAGAGGAAGAACGGAAAAATCGTGTCGGTGTACGTCCAGCCATCCCACTTGGCATGCGCCCACGGCGCGTAGATATGTCCCCATTCGCCGGGATTATTCACCAGCATCATGCCGGCAATGGTGGCTCCGCGGAAGATATCGAGAGATACGAGACGAGAAGAAGAGGTTGAGGAAGACATGGGCACCTCAAAAATTGTTCGGCTTCATGATGTGTGGTCTGATGCGTGTAAAAAAAGACCGGCGTCGTTCACATCCTTAAATCGTGCATCGCATTATCAGCAAGCGCCCGCCAAACCCGCTCGACCACACTCGCCAGACCGACTCTGTCGGGCTGGTCGTTCGGGCAAGGCCTCGGCCTGAGGCTTCGCCCTGAGGGCTTCGTCGAGCC
>JACRFF010000067.1 GCA_016218005.1 Ignavibacteriales bacterium | reverse complement strand
ACTTTTCTGACTGCACAAACATCCCGCCTGAGCCACAGCATGGGTCATACACCCGGCCTTTGTACGGTGTAAGCAACTCGACAAGAACACCGACGACACACCGAGGCGTGTAGAATTGTCCACCCTTCTTGCCTTCAGCGCTTGCAAACTGAGAAAGGAAGGACTCGTACACACGACCGAGGATGTCCTTCGAGCGGTTCTCCTTGCTGCCCAAGCCAATGTTGCCAATCAGATCAATCAGTTGGCCAAGGCGCTGCTTATCGAGTCGCGGGTGAGCGTAGTCTTTGGGAAGCACGCCTTTCAGTGTCGGGTTATCCCGCTCGATTGCAAGAAGCGCATCGTCAACGATCTTGCCGATCTTCGGGTCTTTGGCTCGCCCGCGAAGATATTGCCAGCGTGCTTCAGACGGAACCCAAAAGATATTGACAGCACGATACTCGTCTGGGTCTTCTGGCTCAGCACCCTTCGCACGGTCCGCATCGAGTTGCGCGTGCTTTTCCTCGAAGGCATCGGAAATGTACTTCAGAAAGATGAGACCGAGCACGACATGCTTGTACTCGGCAGCATCCATATTGGATCGCAAAGCATCGGCTGCCCGCCACAACTCGTTCTCGAATCCGAGGTTTGCTCCATTGGCCTGCCCGCCGGTCAGGCGGGTAGTTCGTTGTTCCGGCATTCGTATTCCTTTTAAGGTGTACTGCACAGTTCAATTTCTACAATATTGATTTTTACGTTATCTAAGTCCGTAGTTTTCAATGGGGCTGGCTATGGCAATTATTTTTTTGAAAGCTGAGGTTTTGCTTGCTTCTCAAAAACAAAGAGGTGAAGAACTGCGATGGCGTCATCTTTGCTGCGGCCTCAAATCATTGAGGCCGATAGAACGACTTCGATCCCCGCCTTCCTCATCTCTTCCAACGCCCTCGTGTCATCCCCCGCGTGCACATTCACGGCAGCGATGGCATCCTCCACCACGTACGTCTTGAATCCTTTTTTCACGCTATCGAGTGCGGAGGCGCGAACGCAATAGTCGGTCGCAAGCCCGGCGACGTACAGCTCGGTAACGCCTTTCTCTTTCAGAAATGTTTCCAAGTCGAGGTTCGTTGCCTCAAATGCCGAATAGCCGTCGTCCTTGTCGCCGGTTCCTTTCAAGAACACTTGCTTGATCTTGATGCTGTCCAGCGCAGGATGAAACTCCGCGCCGTGCCGATTGTGCACGCAATGCACCGGCCACTTCTGAAAGTGCACCGTCTGACTCGGATGCCAATCCTTTGACGCCACGACGAGTGGAAATTTTTCCATGAGCTTGTTGATTACCGGAACAACTTTGTCGCCCTCCGGTACGGCAAGCGAACCGCCCGGACAAAAATCATTTTGAACGTCAACAACGAGCAAGGCCTTCATGGCAGCATCCCTCAAAAGAGTTTCGATTGAATCTCGTCATACAATTGGTGGCGGAGGTCGAGCAGCTTTTGGCTGATGCCGACTTTGTACTTGTGGGGAAATTCAAATCGTTTGTGTTCTTCCGAGAGACATTGCAACCGCTCACGAACATAGGCGGCGCTTTCTTGCGGCGTCGGAAGTTTCAAAAGTCCTTTGCCCCCTTCCATCACTTTGATGTACAGCGGCTCCGGCGTGAAACCTTTGAGCAGACTCTTCTGGTCGTGGAAGAACGGATGGTAGATGACGTCAGTCGACCGCTCATCACTGGCAACAATGGCATCCGCCATCATGCGGCCGCCGTCGGAGTACCGCAGCATCTGCTTGATGCCGGGCAGCGTCGTCTTCGTATAGTTCTCCGAGAACTTCATCCGTGATTTGTCCGCACACATGCTCATTTTATAGATGCCGTCGAGCGCAGAGGAATCGTTGCCGGTCACGAGCCTTGTGCCAACGCCGAACGAGTCGATCGGCGCGCCTTGTTGGATCAAACTGCGGATGAGATACTCATCCAGTTGATTCGAGGCAACAAGCTTCACGTAGCCAAGCCCCGCGTCGTCCAACATTGCGCGCGCGTGTTTGCTGAGATATGCCAAGTCGCCGCTATCGAGCCGAATTGCCCGCAGGCGATAACCTTTCGTCTCCAATTCTTTCGCAACCTTGATGGCATTCGGCACGCCGCTGTGGAGCGTGTTGTAGGTATCCACCAAGAGAACGGTGCGGTCAGGATACAGCTCTGCAAATTTTCTGAACGCCGTTAACTCGTCATCGAAACTTTGGATCCACGAGTGCGCCTGAGTTCCCGTGACGGGAAGGCCATAGTGGTATGCCGTGTAGACATTCGAGGTCGCATCAACGCCGCCGATGATGGCCGCTTTGCTGGCGTGAATACCGCCAAGCCCTTGCGCACGCCGCAAGCCGAAATCGACGACGCGGCGGTCTCCCGCCGCAAACCGGATGCGGGATGCCTTCGTGGCGATCAACGATTCAAAGTTCAGAAAATTCAACAGCAACGTTTCGATGATTTGCGTCTCAATAAGATTTCCTTCGACGCGAACCAACGGTTCCATCGGAAAGACCACTTCCCCCTCGCGCACCGAGTGAATTGTGCCGGTGAAGCGAAAGTTGTTCAGGTACGCAATGAATTCCGGGCGTAAACCTTGCGTGGCGAGGTACGACAGTTCTTCTTTTTCGAATCGAAGCGATTCCAAAATCTCCAACAGGTCGCTGAGTCCGGCAAAGACCACATAGCCGCCTTGAAACGGATTCTCTCGGTAGAAATAGTCAAAGCACGCCCGCACCTGATGATGGCCGGTGAGGTAATACCCTTGCGCCATCGTCAATTGATAGTAGTCGGTGTAGAGCGCGGCGTGAGAGGTAAAAACTTTCATGGGTGATTAAAAGGCGTGTTGCAGGTGTCGGATTTCCAGTGCACCGCTTGCGTAGTCGACGGCGACGATATCGAACCGGCACAGTTGGTCTTCAAGCTGATGCTCGAAGAGATATCCATCCGCCACGCGGCGAAGCTGGGCTTGCTTGCGTTCGTCAACTGCTTCTTCCGGCGCGCCGAACGTTGCCGAGCGTCGAGCTTTGACTTCCACAAATACGATTTCGTTTCCCTGTTGTGCCACGATATCGATTTCGCCCCGTTCGAATCGGTAGTTGCGTTGAAGGATCGTGAAACCTTGCCGCTGGAGGAATTCGGCCGCGAGGTCTTCGCCTTGATTTCCCCGCTGTCGCGTCGAGCGTTTCATCGCGGGCAACATAGCGAAAGGTCGAGGGAAATGCAACGAACGCGGCTGAACCGGCGCTCTACAGATGAATGCGAAAACTTCTGCGATGGATCGGGCACAATCCTAACCGCCGAATGGCGTCGTGATGTTGCCGAGTTCCATATCCCTTGTGCCGGTCGAAACCGTACTGCGGAAATTGTTGATGGTAGGATCGCATCAAGCCGTCGCGCGTAGTCTTGGCAATAATCGACGCCGCAGCAATCGAAAATGATTTCGCGTCGCCGCCAACAATCGTCTCGAACCTCACGGCGTCGTGGTGGAACCTGTTTCCATCCACCAGAACATAATCGGGCGCAACAGTCAGCTGCGAAAGCGCATCAGACATTGCCCGCATGGTTGCCTGCAAAATGTTGATGCGGTCGATGGTCTCGTGATCGACCACCCCGATGCCGATGGCGAGCGCGTGGTGCCGAATGACCCGCGCTAACACGTCCCTCCGTTGCTCTGGCAATTTTTTGGAATCGTCAACCCCCTCGATCAATACGCCGCGGGGAAACACCACCGCCGCCGCCACAACCGGTCCAGCTAATGGGCCGCGTCCCGCCTCATCGACGCCGGCAATGTGCTGAAAGCCGTTGCGCCAGT
>JACRFF010000066.1 GCA_016218005.1 Ignavibacteriales bacterium | reverse complement strand
TGGCGACGAAACCCAAACGAAGTCCAAGCCGGCAGACTAAACGCGCCGGTACCCACGCGAAGTCTCTCCCCATTGCACTTCGCCATATTCTTGTTCCCATCGATTTTTCCGAGCATGCGCGCCATGCTCTTCGTTACGCAATCTCCTTTGCTTCACGATTTGGAGCGTCGCTCGACCTTCTCTATGTGGTCGAGCCAGCCGTCTATCCTGCGGATTTCAGCTTAGGACAAGTGGGATTTCCCGAAGTCGAGGAAGAGATGCGCAAACGCGGGGTGGAAGAGTTGGCAAACATTGTGCGCAAGGAAATCGGCAAAGGTCTCCACACACGAACAACGGTTCGCGTCGGAAAGCCATTCTTTGAGATCAACCAGTTCGCTGCCGAGCGAGAAATGGATCTCATTATCATTGCGACACACGGCCATACCGGCATCGAGCACGTGCTCTTCGGCAGCACGGCGGAAAAGGTCGTGCGCAAAGCCCCGTGCCCGGTTCTTGTCGTCCGCTCGGGTGAGCACGAGTTCGTGTAGTTCACTCGTTGTCTTCTTTCACCAATGAACCGAAGGAGGAAGTATGAACCTGCGAATGGTTGCAGCCCTCGTGGGCGCAGTTGCTGCGTCATCCTTTTCATTCGCGCAAGATGTCCTTTTACCGTCCACACCAAAGATTGGAGATGAATTGACGATCATCTATGACGGGTCGGCCAAGACTTCGATGTTGAAGAGCGCCAAAGAAGTAACTGCGCAATTGATGATCATGCGAGACCCCGGTTCGCCATTGCTTGTGGAAGTCCCGCTCAAAAAATCGGGCGCTGCATGGAAGGGAACGACGGTTTTGTCGGATGCGAAGTCTCGGTTCCTTGCTCTGCAATTTGTTTCTGATAAAGAGACGGATAACAATTCAGATAACTCGTGGACATTCCTTGTTCTCGGTTCTGACGGTAAGCCTCTGAAGAATGCCAATATGTTCAAGGGGCAAGCTTTCAACGGCGGACGACTCTTCACCTTCAAAGTCGTAAAGAATGTAGAGACGGCTCGTGAGGCATTGAAGGCGGAATTGTTGTCCTATCCCGACAACCTGACTGCCGAGAGCTTGCTTTGGTCTATCGACTTGCGGGCCAAACCGGACAATGAAACGAAAGCTGCGATCAGAGGAGAGGTAGACCGCCTCTATGCGCAACTAAAGTCAGACGAGGAATCGGCTTCGACGTTGATTGGTTGGTACGAGCGATTAGACCAGAAGGTGGTTGCTGATTCCCTGAGGCAAATTCATATCGCTGCGAATCCCAAAGGAAAAGTAGCCGAGTTTGTGCGACGCACCGAAGCTTTTCAGGAGAAGGACGCGGCCCAAAGAGTAGTCCTGATAGAAAAATTTCTGACGGACTTTTCTCTTCGAGATGATGAGCGAAGGAATATCATAGGTTTGCTCTCCTATGCGTATGTGCAGTTAAAGCAGTATGACAAGGCCGAGCAGTTGGGAGCGCTGGATGGTTCGATGCTCAACAGCATTGCGTGGGGAATGATCGAGAAAGGAGAAGAGCTTGAAAAGGGCGTTGCCTATGCCAAAAGAGGTGTCGATGCGCTTCGCTCTCCCAACCCTGTGAACAAACCATCGTACGTCAGCATGGCGCAGTGGGTGAAGAGCAACGAGTATCAACTTGGAATGGTGCTCGACACGTACGCGTATGGGCTATTCCAACTGGGGAAAAAGCAGGAGGCGGAAGTTGCTTATGCCGAGGCCTATACTTTCTTGAAGAAAGAAGACCCCGATGTCAACGCGCGCTATGTGGAAGCCCTCGTTGCCAACGGCAAATTCACGAAGGCCATGGAGGTAAGCGCCGATGTGATTCGGTTAGGAAAGTCGAACGACAAAACGTTGGCGGCATACAAATCTGCGTATGTGAAAGCGAAAGGATCGGAAAAAGGCTTCGACAAGGTAGTTGAGGATGCAAAGAACTTTGCTAAGGTGGAGTTGAAGAACAAAGCGCTGAAAGATCGTGTCAACAAGCCTGCAGTTGATTTTGCTCTCAAGAATTTGGATGGCAGCGTGGTGAAGCTCTCGGAGCTTCGAGGCAAAGTGGTGGTGGTAGATTTTTGGGCAACGTGGTGCGGGCCGTGCAAGGCATCGTTCCCCTATCTCCAAAAGGTGTACGACAAATACAAAGCGAATCCTAACATCGTGATCCTTGCTGTGAATACGTGGGAAAACAAATCGGGTACAGAACGAGTAGAGTTAGTCAAGAAGTTTATAGCGGATAACAAGTATACATTCACGGTCATCTACGATGAAGACAACAAGTACGTTGAAAAGTACGGCGTAGAGGGCATTCCCACCAAGTTCATCATCGACAAGAAAGGATACATCCAGTTCAAGAAAATTGGTTTTGGCGGCGGGGATGAAATGATGAATGAGATGTCGCTCCAATTTGAACTGCTCTTGAGCGACGATTTTTATTCTTCCCTGAAATGAGAGCGTAGACTGTGCGCCTCTGGCGCACGGGAGTTGCAACGCAGCTCTTTCGGAGCTTTTTTTTCATGCGTCGCGTGTGAGAACAAACTCAACGAACTGCAACATTGATTGCTTGGCCGGTGAACCGGGGAACGACTCCAGATCCTTTCGGGCGAGCATTCCAAATTCTTCCGCCTTTGTTGATGCGTACGCAATACCGCCGTTACGCTCGGCGAACTCTAAAACCCACGCCACATCTTTTCTACTCGCTCCGTTCTTGACCAACCGAAGCGCTTTCCGCGCGTCTGCTCGTTCGCCGGTACGCAAGGCATGAATAAGCGGGAGCGTGAGCTTCTTCTCCTTGATGTCGATGCCCGTCGGTTTGCCGATGATACTGCTGCGCCCAAGATAATCCAGCAGGTCGTCGCGTATCTGGAACGCAAGGCCGACGTGTTCGCCAAACGACCTCAGTCGTTCGCGGTGGTCAGAATTTTCAGAGCCGCTGATCGCTCCAATCTCTGTGCACGCCGAAAACAGAGAGGCGGTCTTATCGCTGATGATGCGGAGATAGGTCGGCTCGTCCAAATTGAGGTAACGGCTTTTTTGGATTTGCAGCAGCTCGCCTTCGCTCATCCTCTTGACGGCGTTGGACGTGCACTCGAGAAACGGAAAATCTCCGTGCTTCAATGACAGCAGCAATCCCCGCGATAACAAGAAGTCGCCCATCAAAACGGCAACCTTGTTTTTCCACACCGCATTGATAGAAGCAAAACCTCGCCGAGTGTCGGCGTCATCCACGACGTCGTCGTGCACAAGCGTGGCCGTATGTAAAATCTCTACCAACGTTGCGCCGCGAAATGTTTTTTCCGAAACAGTTCCGCAGGTTTTGGCGCTGAGAAGAACAAGGAGTGGACGGACGCGTTTTCCTTTTTGCCGGATAATATAGCGAGTGACGACATCCACCAAGCCGACATTCGATTTGATGGCCGCGCGGAAATGCGCTTCAAAATCCCGAAGTTCGGCTTCGACCGGCGCTTTAATATCGCCGAGGGAAAGCGACGATGACGAAAGAAGGCTCACGCCGTGCTCTCCTCCGGCATTTTCTTTTTCTGCGAGAAGTAGGAAACGAGAATGCTGACTTCATAGAGCACAAACATCGGCAAGGCCATCAATACTTGCGTTACCATGTCGGGCGTTGGGGTGACGACGGCGGCGATGATCAGGATGACGACGATGGCGTGCCGTCGGTACTTGCGCAAGAACGCCGGCGTTACTAAGCCGAGCTTGGTGAGGAAATAGGAAATCATCGGCAGCTCAAACACCAATCCCGACCCGAGCAAGAGCGCAAGAACAAAACTGATATATTGGTCAATGGCAATGTTGAGGTCGATCGTCCGTGTTCCGAATCCGGCAAAAAATGAAAGGGCGGCAGGCAGCAACACGTAGTAGCCGAATGCTACGCCCGCGAAGAAGCACAACGAAGTGAATCCGACGATGCGCGAGACGTACCGGCGTTCTTTGGGCAGTAGACCGGGCGCGATAAATTGCCAGATGAAGTAAAGAATAGCCGGCATTCCAAGAATAAGCCCGCCGATCAAAACAGTCTCCATATACATCATCACGATGCCATAGGGAGAGAGCACTTGCACTTTGAGTCCGACCGTCTTGAGCGGCTTGAGCAATAGGTCGTTGACAATGAAGTCGGCGAAGTACACGCATACGCCGATGGCAACGATCATAGCAAGAAGCGACTTGACGATTTGCCAGCGCAGCTCTTCGAGATGGTCGAAGAAGGACATTTCCTTTTGCTCGTCGTCGGATGCATCAAGATTGACGCTGCGGGTGAGGAGCCGTTCAAAGAGAGAAGACATCGTGGTCAGTTGAGTTCAGCGTAGAGTGGAAATCGCTCGCACAAGGTTTTCACGTCTGCGGCAACACTGACGGCAACTTGCGCATTATTGGATTGAACAATAACACGGTCGATACATTCGGCGACTTGCTCCATTTCCGGTTCTTTCATTCCGCGCGTTGTGATGGCGGGAGTGCCGACGCGGATGCCGCTCGTGATGAGCGGTGATTTGTCGTCGAATGGGACGGCGTTCTTGTTCACCGTAATGCCGGCGCGGTCAAGCGACTCTTGCGCGTCTTTGCCTGTGATGTTTTTGTTGCGGAGATCGATAAGCATCAGATGGTTGTCCGTGCCGCCGCTGATAATGTTGTATCCGCGCTTAACGAGACTTGCCGCCAATGCTTGCGCGTTTTTAATCACCTGAGCCGAGTAGTTCTTGAATTGCGGCTGAAGGTTCTCGCCGAATCCAACCGCCTTTGCGGCGATGACGTGCATGAGCGGTCCGCCCTGAATGCCGGGAATGACCATCGAATCCAAAAGCTCGGACATCATCTTCGTTCTGCCGGACTTGGGCGCAACCTGCCCGAACGGATTTTCAAAATCTTTTCCCATCAAGATCAATCCGCCGCGCGGCCCGCGCAAAGTTTTGTGCGTCGTCGACGTCACGACGTGGCAATGGGGAAGCGGGTCGTTCAGCAGGTCGGTGGCGATAAGGCCGGCAGGATGAGCAATATCCGCAAAGAGAAACGCCCCGACAGAGTCTGCGATCTCACGGAATTTTTTGTAGTCGATGTTCCGCGAGTAGGCGCTCGCTCCGACGGTGATCATTTTGGGTTTCTCGCGCTTGGCCATCTGTGCAACATCGTCGTAGTCGATGTAGCCGGTTGCTTTCGTTACGCCGTAGGCAGCGAAGTGGTAGAACTGGCCGGAAAAGTTGACGGGAGAGCCGTGCGTCAAATGACCGCCGTGGGAAAGATTCATGCCCAACACGGTGTCGCCGGGTTTGAGGAAAGTGAAATACACCGCCATGTTTGCCTGCGAACCTGAATGCGGTTGCACGTTGGCGTACTCGGCGCCGAACAGCTGCTTCGCTCGGTCGCGTGCAAGATTTTCAGCAACGTCGACAAACTCACAGCCGCCGTAATACCGTTTGCCGGGGTATCCTTCCGCGTACTTGTTCGTCAGAACGGAGCCGAGCGCTTCTAACACGTCTTGGCTGACAAAATTTTCAGAGGCGATGAGTTCGAGCTTTGTGTTCTGGCGATGAATTTCGTTCTTGATGGCAGAGAAGACTTCAAGGTCGTGTGTGGCAAGCGTTGTCATAACAACCTCACGGTAAAATTATCGCTGGGTCAGAGAATGGATTTTGTTCACGCGCTGTTCGTGTCGTCCGCCGGATTCGAATGTCGTTGAGAGAAATGCCTTCACGATGTCGACGGCAAGCTCCCAGCCGATGATGCGGGAGCCGAGACAAAGCACGTTGGCGTTGTTATGTTGGCGTGCCAGGCGGGCGGCAGTTGGCGATTCACACGCGGCGGCGCGAACGCCCTGCACCTTGTTCGCAACTATCGACATACCAATGCCGGTGCCGCACATCAGAATTCCTAACTCGCATTCTCCCTTGCTGACAGCTTGCGCAACGGCGAATCCCCAATCGGGGTAGTCGGTCGATTGCTTAGATGCGGTGCCAAAATCTTTGTAGGGAAGATGAAGCGTGCTGAGAAGCTCTGTGAGGAGGACTTTGTATTCGTATCCTGCGTGGTCGCTTCCGATGGCAATCATGGCATTAGTCCTCGTCGAACTTCATAAACCACGCTTCCGTACCTGAGATACCGACGGATAAACGCACGAAAGTTTCTTTTTCTAATCGCTGAGCAGTCGTGCCGCGCATTCCCACTTGCACTCCAATGTTCAGCCGGCCTTCTAACAACAGCGGAAGGCCAAGTCCGCCGGAAAAAAAGAACTCGTCAATACCGGTGCCGTTCATCTGATAGTACGTCTGGTGAAATCCGGCGCCGGCACGGTAAGCGACTCGTTTCCAATATGAATCACCATTGGCTTGCGGCAGAAGTTCAGCGCCGACGGCAACACGAAACGCGTTTCTCAATTGCGCTTGTGTCGCGCCTTCAAATGTTGCACCCGACCAACTTTGCAGAACAACGTCTGAGGTTAGCAGAAGGCGCTGGTTCAGCGGATAGGAGACGCCGAATCCAAGCACCGCTGGAATCGTCGACGTGCTTTTTGTGGTGATCGTCAAAACACTGTCTGTAATGTAGGAGTTCTGGCGATTTGCCTTCAGGTCGGCGGGCGTGGTGAGAATGAATCCTGCATCGAGTTTATCCAAGCCCGAAATGCCGAGATGTTCGCCAACTCGCTCGAGCATCACACCGAGCGTAAGACTGACCCCGGAATAATAAACAGAGAAATCATTCGTAGCATTGGAAAACGATGGATCGGTGAACGAAAGCTTTGTGTATTGATGGAGCCGCCCAAAAACGTAGTTCAGTCGTGCACCCGTGTGAACAAACCGAGTTGGAGAGTACGAAAGCGCAAGCGCAAACTGCGAAAGGCCGCCGCTGCCATAAACATTTTGAGTCGAAGCGATGCCCAACGTATCCTGCGTGCGAACGACGGCGTAGCTCACCAAACTGAGAGGTGTTGACTCGACGCCAAGCACAATGCCGTGGTCTTTTGAAATCGGAATAGCGACTGCTATCCCTTGCAAGCCGAAGTTGGAATAGGAGGAGGAACCTTCAGGAGCTTTTGAGGAGATGCTGTTGAAATAGAAACTTCCGGAAAATCTTGTCAGCGTTATTTTGGAAAGACTGGCCGGATTCAACCGATTGAT
Source organism: Ignavibacteriales bacterium (assembly GCA_016218005.1). GTDB lineage: Bacteria > Bacteroidota > Ignavibacteria > UBA10030 > UBA10030 > JACRFF01. Next base: position 2,521 of record JACRFF010000066.1, on the reverse strand, counting down.
GAAATCGCCGGAGACGAGTCCGATGCCGGTGCCTCCGAGAGCAAAGGATCGGTTTCCCCCGAAGAACAACAAGTCTCCAAATCCATACCGAGTGTACACCGACCCGCCTGCAAACACAACGGGGGCAAGAAGCGCCGAAAGAACAACGTTGGTGATGAAACGTCTCATGGTCATTTGGTTGTTACCTCGCCGGTGAATTTGTGACGATGATTCGCGGCTGCAGACTGCGCGCCGCGCCAGAACCGTAGATGGCGAATCGGTCGAGCGAATTGTACTCGTCAAGCCCGGCCACGACGATTCTTCGAAGCACAGTTGAAGGTCTCATCCAAAGTTGGACAAACTCGGTGATGGAGACCGAGTACACCGGTCGGCCTGAGTTGCTGATGCGAGGCGTATAGATGCTCATCGAACGTTGTTCTAGCGCTCCGTTGTCGTACATCAAATACACTACGACCGAATCTACGGTCGAACTCGAAACCGCCGACGAGTTTGCGGCGTCGAGTGACAATTGAAGAGTAGCCTTCATCACCGACGTGGATTGCGGAAGCGGTGAGAGGTCGAAATCGAAAATTGGGCGATAGGAAATTCCATTCTGCACAATCATTGATGCACCGATTTTGGTCGGACCGGGTTTTGAGTCGGCAATGAACCTCGTTGCCGTGGCATTGAAATAGTATTCCTGTCGAACGCCATTGTGCAAGTATTGAACGACTAAGCGCGGTAACAAATTCGCGCTTGCCAATGACGACCCGAAACCTCGAATACTGCCGGTGAAGTTTGGCTTCAGCAAGAAACCCTCGAACAAAGTCGTGCCGGCAGAACCTTCCGTGCTTGCGCGGATTCCGGTAGTGTCCGAGATGGGTATTCGCAGTGAATCCGTTTCGTTAGCCGTAGTGCTGGCGAGCGACCCTTCGAGTGCGTCGTAGTAGGTTGCGGGAAAGAGCTTCAGCGAATCAAGCGTTACGGAATCTGTGCTGACGAATGAAAATTGGATCAACCGATACACCTGAATGGCGATGGGAGTCGACGCCGAGCCGAGCGTAAGCGCCGGATGCAACTCAATGAATGCGCCGACAATCGGAAGCCCTGTGAGCGAATCGGGAACACGACCGATATTAAACTTGATGCACGACCACGCTTCATAGCCTTGGTATGAACCGACAAGCAGCTGTTTGGAGAACAACAATGAGTTCAAGTACAGCCGCGAAGTCGAATCGTGATTTGCAAACACGGTGTCCACGCGAAACAATGGTGAATCGCCGCCGGGAAGAAGAGAGACTCCGGTGGGTGATGGATCTTCCGCACATCCGAAGAAAAACAACGAAAGAAAAAGACATGCAAGCATTGCAACACTGAAAGTGCGAGATGCGAACAATGCGAACTCCTACATTGCTGGTTGAAGTTTTCTGGATCGGTGAGTCAGTTGCTTCTGTACATGTTTCCACGCCGAGTACAAATTGCTGGCGATAAAGGTTTCTGGAAAAGCGGTCGAACATTCAGAACGCTCAGACTTCCCGTACCCCGTCAGAACAAGAATACTTGTGCAACCGGCTGCCAATCCCGCTTGCACGTCGGCGCGACGGTCGCCGATGACAAATGATCTGGTCAAATCAATACCGTGTTGATGAGCGAAGTCAAGAATCATGCCCGGTTGCGGCTTGCGGCACGTGCAAGCAACATTGTATGGCGGAATTCCATACTCCGGATGGTGCGGACAGTAGGCAATCCCGTCGACATGCGCTCCTTCTGCCTTCAGCAGTGAAACCAATCGGTGGTGAATTTTTGCGAGTTCAGACTCTGAGAAATCCCCCCGTGCGATACCCGATTGGTTTGTGATGACAAAAACTTTGAAGCCCTGTGCGTTCGCTTCGCAAATCGCTTTCGCAGCATTGGGGAGAAGGATGACTTCATCGGGCTGGGTGAGGAAATCGACTTCGGTGTTGATAGTGCCGTCCCGGTCAAGGAAGAGGGCAACGCGATTGGCCATGTGGTCTTATTGCCTTACCAATTCCTTGTACAGGCCAATATACTGTTTAGCGGAGTTTTCCCACGAGAAGTCGCGCACCATTCCGTTCTTCATGATTTTTTTCCATTCTTCTTGGTGCTGGAAAACCTTCATGGCGCGTTGAATGGCTTTGAGCAGTTCTTTTGAATCGTATTTCTGGAACTTGAAACCCGTTCCCTTGCCACTGCCCGAATAATCGTCGACCGTGTCGTCCAAGCCGCCCGTGGCGCGCACGATGGGCACGGTTCCATATCTCATGCTGTACATTTGGTTCAATCCGCACGGCTCATACTTGGAAGGCATGATGAACATATCGCTGCCGGCTTCGATGAGATGTGCAAGTTCCTCGTCATAGCCGAGCGTCAGCCCCATTTTCTTCGAATGCTTTTTTTGGAATGCCGCAAACTTCTTTTCGTAGTCCGGCTCGCCTGCCCCCAGCATCACAAACTGAACGTCTTGTTTCAACAGTTCATCGATGATTTCCAGAACAAGGTCGAAACCTTTTTGGTCCACCAG
>JACRFF010000061.1 GCA_016218005.1 Ignavibacteriales bacterium | reverse complement strand
TTGATCTCCGGCGACGTCATTGCGACGCTGCCGCTGAACTTCCGCACGACTGAGGCGATGCGCTCATCATCGGTTGCAACCACAACACGATCCAGAAGTTTCGCCTTCGACACTTGTTCATAGACTCGTTGAACCATCGGTTTGCCAAGCAGATCGACCAACGGCTTCGCCGGCAGGCGTTGGGAAGCATATCTGGAGGGAATCACTCCGATCACGCGCGGCTTGAGACTCATGGCGCAGTCTGCTCCGATTGATCGATGTAATGCCGTGCAATGGCCGAGTGTACCTGCGTCATCAACTTTAACTCGCCCTCTTTGCCTGAATAATTCTGGGTGGCAATCGGCTTCTCCACCACTAATTCGATATCCGCCGGATTGATCTTCAACGACCCTTTTTTCAGAATGCGAAACGTGTTATTGATCGTCAGCGGCACGACGGGAATACCGGACTTTACCGCCAACGCAAATGCGCCCCGTTTGAACGGCTGCAGCTTGCCATCGCGTGTGCGCGTTCCTTCCGCGTACAACTGGGCCGACCGCCCGCCGCAGATTTTTTCTGCCGCTTCCTCCAAACTCCGCGATGCTTCGCGCGGATTGAATCGGTCGATGACGATGTACGGACCGAGTTTCAATGCCCAACCCCAGATCGGCACGCGCGTCAACTCTTTCTTCAGCACAATGTTGATGTTGTCCGGAATGCTTGCCATCACCGCAGGGATATCAAACATGCTCGCGTGGTTCGATACATATACATAGTGTTGGCCTGGCGCAAGATGTTCCAACCCTTTGACGGTAACCTTCACGCCAAACAAGCGCAACATCATTCGCGCCCATTGCCGTCCGATGCCGTAGAACGAGCGATGGCTGCGGTCGATGGGCAGCAGGAAAATAGCAGCGGTCGATAGAACTGCGGTCATGATAACGGCAACAATAATGCGGAGAAGCATCATAGGATATTCCCTGCCTCGCTTCGGCGAAGCGGGTCTCCGACCAGCCTCGACGAGTCTAGGCGGGCGAGTCGGAGCGGACGCATCAAGAACTTGAGTTTCGTTTGGGGGGACTGCGGCGTTGCGGTCGAGGGTCTGCGTACGTTCCGAATTCCCTTCAGCGTGGAAGGGATCACAACACCATTAGACATTCACATTAGCACTGAGAGGTAAGCACTCTGTGGTTTGGAGAACATAGAAAACGATTGGACGAAATGCAACCAACAGTTTCTTGGCTCACGAGATCTTCCGGGTCGGTAGCGACAAATTTTTTACCTGTTCCTTCGAGGCTTCATTCCGGATGACAGGGCGAGGTGTCGTTGAAATGGCTTTTAGTACAGCAAATACTTTTTCCTCATCATCTTGTACTGCTCGTTCTGAAGTTCGATCTGCTTCAAGATGTCGTCCACCGCCGCGTCGTTCAGCAAAGCACGGCGCAATTGCGCAGAACCGACTACCTTGTCGAACATTTCCAGCTTGTCGGACTTCGCACGCTCAAAAATATTCTTATCGGGAAACATCCGATGGAGCGCATCCAGAACGTGGATCTGTACTGCTGTCATGCTTAGCTTGCGTTTATCAGTTACGTGTATTTGCACACCCTCATACTGAATGCCGGTCGTATCTTTGTAGAACGGCTTGTACCACATGGGCCGGAATGTTACGCCTTGCATGCCGCGCGTGTTCAGATAACGAGCAAGCGCTTGTCCACTTACCCAAGGCGCTCCGACCAACTCAAACGGCAATGTGTATCCCACACCTTGATTCGCCGTTCCAAGCTCGCCCAGCAAGCCGGTCATCACGTAGAACATGGTCGACCGCCAATGAGGAATGTGCGGCGAGGTCGGCACCCATTCCAATCCCGTATCATCCCACCACATGGATCGCTCCCAGCCACGCATGGGAACGACGGTGAGGTTGCATTTGCCGCCGCCATTCAACCATCCTTCTTCATTGATCATCCTGGCAAGTTCCCCCGCCGTTAGACCGTAAACGTACGGGATGGTGTACGCGCCGACAAATGATTTGTATTTCGGTTCCAGCATCGTTCCTTCAACGCACTCGCCGCTCAAAGGATTGGGTCTATCCAAGATGACCACGGGAATGTTGTTCTCTGCCGCCGCCTCCATCACTAATCCCATGGTCGAGATATACGTGTACGAGCGCACGCCGATATCTTGAATATCGTACACCAGCACGTCGATGCCTTGCAACATTTCTTTCGAGGGCTTGCGCGTTCTGCCGTACAGCGAATAGACCGGCAGACCGGTTTTTACATCGCGGAATGTGTCGACGTATTTTCCCGCCTCCACATCGCCGCGCACGCCGTGTTCTGGCCCGAAGAGCGCCGCCAATTGAACTCCCGGCGCGTTGAACAGCACGTCGAT
>JACRFF010000052.1 GCA_016218005.1 Ignavibacteriales bacterium | reverse complement strand
CCGGCGACCGATGCGATAGCATCATCGTTGATCGTTGCCAGTTCATACGTCGTGCCTTCCAATCCTTCGAGCACGATTTTCAATTGCTTGTCTTTCAAAACGGTTGAAATGATCTTGAGACTTTTGTTCGGCTCGCCGGTTTGTGCCATCAACGGCGGCGGCAGCAGTTCTACCGTCGGAATGTACTCGATCTCAATCGTCGTTTGCGCATTGGGTTTCACTTCAATCAATGGATGTACCGTCTGTGCGGCGGCAATCATTTTGAACGACACTTCTTTTCCATCGACACGCACTTTGCTGATGTACGTTCCGGCTCCGAGCGAAGGCGCATAGACGACGGTGTAGTCATCGCCCCCCAATTGTCGCACAATAGTTTTTAGCAAATTTTTTGTGCGGGTGTATTCGAATGCAAAGGTTGCTTTGCCAATGCGATAGTTCGAGATCACAACGCGATCCCAATTGCCGGGAAAGTGTGGATCGAACGTTAACCGCTTCTCAACTGCGCTGCCATCAAGTCCGCACAGGCCGCGCACCGTTGGCAGCACAACGCCTGCTGTGCAAAATCCCTGATGTGCCACGGCTTCCTGCGGCCAAATGTTCTGGTAGCCGGAGAAAACTTCCGTGACGGTCCCAAGACCATTGTCGAATGTGTGGTTCACCGACGCCATCAGCGAGTTGTAACCCTGCAACCCGAAATGGTGTTTGAACTGCGCGGCGGCCACCCAGCTTGTGAGGAACGGCCAGACCGCGCCGTAGTTATAGTTCAATGGCTCGAAATACTTGCTCTTGATCGAAATACTGCGCGTGCCCCAGTCGGTCGAAAGCTCGGCGGAGTTTAGTTTCGTCAGCGATTTCAAACTTCGCACCGGGTCTCCCAACTCCCACATCAATCCCACCGAACTCCACGGAGAAACAATATCGACGTGCTCGCCTTTTGCCGTGAAAGCGTACGCGTACTGTTGGTTTTTCTCATCCCAAAATTTTTCGTCGAAGCTTTTCGAGGTCTTGGCAACGTACGTCTCCGCTCGTTGAGCGAAGGAGGTATCGCCAACAGCGCGGGCTAACATCGGCATCATCTGGGCGGCGCGCACCCACACGGCAGCGGTATAAATATCGGATTGAATGTCGGTCAACGGCCCGTACTCCATCGCCCCGAGGCCGGCTTTTTTGTTGTCCATCAACCCATCGCCGTTCTCATCCGTGGCGAGCGACCAAGTGTACGCTTTCTTCAGCGACTCCCAACTCTTCGCGAGGAAGATAGAGTCGGCGGTCGTGCGATAGTAATCTGCCATCGCGCAAATATAAAATGGGGACGTATCGCCGTGAATATAGCCGTAGGGATACTCTTTCCACCAGTTGATGTATCCGGCGGCCTGCGATAATTCGTGCGCCATCTTGCCGTCATCGCGCTGCCATTTCTGTGTGAACGTCAGCGCATCCTTCACGCTTTGGAACGCACCGTAGCTGTTCAAGCTGAACGCGTTGATGAACGCGTCGCCGCCGAAGAACCAGCCGAAGCCGGGCCTGCCGCCCGTGCCTGATGGACCGAGTCCGGCCACCATCCCGTAGCCAAGGTCGGGGTTTTCGACAAAGAGATTGTCGTAGGCAATCTTTGCCCACTCAAATGCGAGATTGAGTTTGGCGTTGGGCGTTGAGATTTGGAGTAACGACGACCGCCGTTGGCGATAGTATTCGACATTTTTGCGGTAGTAGCGTTCCGGGTTTGACGCGAGCGATTTGTAGATCGTCTTGATGCTATCGCGATTTCCTTTGCCGCCGGCAATGATAATGGGAATAAATTTGCCCCGCAGTGTATCCGGTTTTTTGATTTCGATCTTGAACTGATTGGGGAAATCGGAAAGCATGTGTGCCGGCGTGTAGCTCATGCCGGTTGCCGCCGGCGAACCGATGAACGCGTGATTCTTGCGCGTTGGTTCCGAAATCAAATATGCTTTTGCGGCATCATCCCAATACGCATACTGTCCGCCGAGACCCGCGGGCCACATTGGCTGCAGGACGGGAAGAAAACTGCAAACGATGGAGAGCGGCTCGGTGGAATTCACGTCCAGCAACACCAGCGCACCCGGTTCGTTGATGGGGGTAATGTAGATAGCACGCACCAAGAACGATTGAAACGTATAAGTCAGCGTCGTTGCTTCGGGTGTAACGTAAATCGTCCGGACGATGTCCCGCGCGCGAATCGGCTCAGTCGAACTGCCGATGAAGAACGAAAGCTCGCAGTTGCGCACAAGTTTCAGCGGATAGGCCCACGCCTCGAACTGTCCGCTTTCATAGCCAAGCACGGCAAACCTTCTTCCCACCTTATCGAAGTACGTTCCCGGCTGCGCGGGTCGCGTCAGTTCGATATCGGATGGATTGAGCCTGAACGCAGGAACCGTGGCAGGCTGCGACAACGCCAGAGAAGAAAGCAACAACAGCGCGAAGTGTTTCATAGGAATGCTCATATCAGTTCAAGAATGAAAATGGAAAGTGAAAAACAGTAAAGGGAAAATGGAAAAGGTAAAAAGTAAAAACGGGTTCATGATTTTTGCTTGCGTTGTTTGTTCTTCGATGTCAGAATGCTTGCGGCAAGAATTTTTGCGATTTCATGGAATTCCTGAATAAGTGCGTCGGTATCCCTTGGGG
>JACRFF010000054.1 GCA_016218005.1 Ignavibacteriales bacterium | reverse complement strand
CACTTGATGATTTCTCATCCCGAGAATTATATTGAAAAGTTCCGAGCGGCCGGTGCCGATATCATTACGGTTCATCAAGAGGCGTGCACACATTTAGACAAGATTCTTCAGTCAATACGAGCTACTGGAGCCAAAGCCGGTGTAGCCATCAATCCCGCAACGCCCGTGAATGTTCTCGTCGAAATTATCGAATCCATCGACTTGCTCCTCATTATGAGTGTCAATCCAGGTTTTGGAGGACAGAAGTTCATTCCAAATTCGCTCAAGAAAATTCGGGATGCACGAAAGCTCATCGATGCTTCCGGCTTACGAATTGACTTGGAAGTTGATGGTGGAGTTGATTCATCCAACAGCGCATTCTTGAAAGAAGCTGGAGCCACCGTACTGGTTGCCGGTACCGCCATCTTTCACTCGAAAAACATTCCCGCCGCACTCAACGCCTTACGATCATAGTGCGTTGGCCGTGTAGTGCGTTTTGTCTTGCATCTCTTCGATTTGCAACTTATCTTTCTTCCGTCATTAGTATAAAACCACTTAATAAGTAAGCTATACGTAGAGATATGACTAAATGTCTACTGCATTGGATGAAATAGACTACAAACTGATAGAGTTCCTTCAAACGAAAGGTCGGACGCGGAGAAACGAGCTTGCGGAGAAGGTTGGTCTCTCGCTCCCCGCTGTGAGTGAGCGACTACGAAAGTTGGAAGCGGCCGGATACATCACCGGCTATTTTGCAAAAGTTGACCACAAACTTTTTGGCAAGGACATAACGGCGTTCGTTGCCGTTACTGTTGATTCACCGAGGCACTTTGGTTCGTTTGTTGACCATGCTTCAAGTACAGAAGAAATTCTCGAATGTCATGCCATTACAGGAGAAGGATCTCATCTCTTGAAAATTCGCACGGAAAATACTTCTAGTCTTGAAAAACTTCTTGCCAAGATTCAATCTTGGCAGGGTGTGCTTAGAACAACTACAAGTATTGTGTTATCGTCACCCAAAGAGTCCATGCGCATCAAAATTAGTCCAACCAAATAACTTGAGGAGCTTAAATGAATAGGGATCCCAAACCGGTCTCGTCCTATTTTGGACAAAACATCTTTGATCTGACAAAGATGCAACAAGTAATTCCTAAAGAAACTTTTGAGAAAATGCACAGTGTTGTGCATAAGGGTTTGAGGCTCGATCGCGATACAGCCGACATTGTTGCGCGCGCTATGAAAGACTGGGCGATCTCGAAAGGATGCACGCATTACACCCACTGGTTCCAACCATTGACTGGATATACCGCGGAAAAACACGATTCGTTTATTGACTATGATGAAAACGGAAAAATCATCGAATCATTTTCCGGTAAGCAACTCATTCAGGGTGAACCGGATGCGTCGTCGTTCCCTTCTGGCGGAATTCGCGCAACGTTTGAAGCACGCGGGTATACGATCTGGGATCCGACAAGTCCGCCGTTTGTACTGGAATATCCACACGGTAACACGCTATGCATTCCAACGGTCTTCATTTCCTTTACAGGTGAAACACTGGATAAAAAGGCGCCGTTGCTGCGCTCTGTGGAAGCGCTCAATAGATCCGCGCTGGCAGTGCTTCGCCACTTCAAGAATCCCGCAACAAAAGTTTTTTCAACGCTTGGTGTTGAGCAAGAATATTTCTTGATTGACCGCAATTCGTTTGAATTGCGTACAGATTTGAAACAAACAGGCAGAACACTGTTCGGTCGTACGCCTGCTAAGCATCAACAGTTAGAAGACCAATACTTCGCCAATATCCCCGAGCGCGCGTTTGCGTTTATGACGGAAGTTGAGACGGAGGCGGCTAAGCTGGGCATTCCCCTCAAGACGCGGCACAACGAAGTGGCGCCGAATCAGTTCGAGGTTGCACCCATTTATGAAGATGTCAACGTTGCGATCGACCACAATCAAATCTTGATGGACTTGATGGAACGCGTAGCGAAGCGGCACGGCCTTGCAATGCTTTTGCACGAAAAGCCTTTTGCCAACATCAACGGAAGCGGCAAGCACAACAACTGGGCCATCGGAACAGATAACGGTGAGAATTTGTTGAATCCCGGAAAAACTCCGCAATCCAATCTCCAGTTCCTCGTGTTTCTTGTTGCCACGATTAAAGCAGTTTATAAGTACTCACGATTGTTGCGTGCTTCTATTGGTTCGGCGCATAATGACCACCGATTGGGTGCAAACGAGGCTCCGCCCGCAATTATTTCCGTTTTCCTTGGCGATTCGTTGACCCGCGTATTAAGTGACCTAGAGTCTGGAAAAGTAACAGCAACCACTGAGCAAGCGTGGCTTTCTATTGGCATCGACAAGATACCGGAAATCCCGAAGGACAACACCGACCGCAATCGAACATCGCCGTTTGCCTTTACCGGAAACAAATTTGAATTTCGTGCCGTCGGTTCAAGTCAATCACCATCCACGCCAATCACAGTGCTGAACACGGCAATGTCAGATGTGCTGGACGAGCTGCGAAAAGAAATTGAGAAGGGAGTAGCTGAGGGCAAGGAATTCAACACGGCCGTTGTCAACGTTATCCGCAAGGCATATACTGATTCGAAGAAAGTTATTTTTGGCGGCGACGGCTATTCTGATTCGTGGCACAAGGAGGCGGCAAAACGCGGATTGCCAAACATCAAGACATCACCAGAGGCCTTCGAGGCATATTTGACGAAGGAGGCCGAACATCTCTTCACTCAACATAAAGTGTACAGTACACGCGAACTCGAAGCCATCTATCATATTGAAATGGAGAACTACATCAAGCAAGTAGATATTGAGGCGCACATCGCAAGAGATATGGCAATGACGATGTTCTTCCCAAGCGCCTTAGCTTATGCAAAGGAACTGTCGCTTTCTTTTCAGGAGTTGAAATCCACGTTGGGAAAGAGCGACAAGTCGCTAAAAGCCGTGAGCGGTGTTGCGAAAGTAGTTACGAAGAGGCTTACGAGTTTGGCGGAAGAAGTTGCCAAGCTTGAGCGAATACATGGTTTGGCAAAGAACGCAGGCAACATGAAGAAGAAAGGGACAAGCTTTCTCGCCGTTCGTCGACAGACGGAAGTTGTAAGATCGATTGTCGACGGCCTCGAAGAAATCGTAGCCGACAACCTCTGGCCGATTCCCAAATACACGGACATGCTCAGCGGACTTTAGGACGACCATAGTACACTCGAACCCCGCTTCGGCGGGGTTTTTTGTTTTCTTGCAAATCACTCCTCTTCTTGGTATTATTTTATGCGTGATGGATTTCACGAAGATCAAATATGAAACGTCGGACCGGTTAGCGCGTATTGTGCTTGCGCGGCCTGAAAAGCACAACGCGTTAGACGACGAGATGATCCGAGAATTATCCGACGCATTCGTGATGGCGCAGAAGAATTCCAGCGTCAAGGCGATCCTTCTTGAAGCCGAAGGGGAATCGTTCTGCTCAGGCGCAGACCTCGAATATCTTCAACGCATTTCGAGTTTTGACCTTGCGCAGAATCAGCAAGATTCACAAGCACTGATGCGACTGTTCCTTCAAATCTACACCATTCGCAAGCCCGTCATTGTGCTGGTGCAAGGTGCGGCATTGGCGGGCGGCTGCGGCTTGGCAACAGTATGCGATTTCATTCTTGCAGCAAAAGAGACTGCCCGATTCGGATATACAGAAGTGAAAATCGGTTTCATTCCCGCAATTGTCATGGTTTTTCTTGCGCGCCGAATCGGCGAAGGAAGAGCGCGCGAGCTAACAATGCGCGGCAACATCATCGATGCTATAGAGGCTGAACGCATCGGTATGGTGACGGCGGCAATTCCAACCATTGAGTTGCAAGCCGCAGGACACAAGCTTGCGCTAGAACTGATTTCCAAGAACAGCGCTTCATCCATGGGCTTGGTGAAGGAACTCTTGGCGCGCATGCACGGCATGACGACTCAAGACGCGCTCGAATATGCGGCTAATCTCAATGCGCTGACTCGTATGACAGACGATTGCCGGCGTGGCGTGAGCGCCTTTCTGAAGAAGGAACAGATCAAATGGTAGCAAACAACAAAATTCATTCGCTCGCGAAATTTATTCGCAACATTCCAGACTATCCGAAGAAAGGAATAGTCTTTCGGGACATCACGACACTGCTCAACGACAGCAATGGGTTTTCTCAGGCATTAGATGTTTTTGAACATCGGTATCAATCCCAAAAGATCGATAAAGTTGCCGGCATCGAATCTCGCGGATTCATTTTCGGCGCCGCGCTGGCGGATCGTCTCCATACAGGTTTTGTGCCGATTCGCAAAAAGGGAAAACTGCCTGCATCCACCATTCGTGAAGAGTACGAGTTGGAATACGGTACCGATGCCATCGAAATTCACAGGGATGCCCTTCAAAAAGGGGACCGCGTCTTATTGATTGACGACCTTCTTGCCACGGGCGGAACTATGCTTGCCGCGACGCGCCTTATCGAACAACTTCATGGTAACATTGTTGGCATTGCATTTTTGGTTGAGCTAAGTTTTTTGCGTGGACGCGAGAAGTTGGCTCGCCACGATGTTTTTTCGATCATCGACTATCCTTCCGAAGAAGTTTAGGATCATCGCATTCCTCGATCATGCTTCGCATTGGCGATATCGCTCCAGATTTTGAGCTGAGACTTCACAACGGCCATCGTTTCCGTTTGAGCGACCAACGTGGAGAGCGCAACGTCGTGCTGTACTTCTATCCCAAAGATTTTACGCTGGGCGTGACGAAAGCGAGCGAACTTTTCAGCAGCCACATCGAAGAAATCGGACGACTGAATGCAACCGTGATCGGCATTAGCGGCGACACCTTGGAGAATCACCGTCGGTTTGCTAAAACGTATGAGCTTGCGTTTCCGCTCGCAAGCGACCCGAAGCTTATCGTGTGCCGCAACTATCGAGCCGTTTGGCTCTTGGGCATGGCGATGAAGAAGATTACGTACGTCATCGACCTCAAGGGACGCATTCGCGCCATCGCCCATCACGAATTGTTAGTGAAGAGACATTGGGATCACGTGCTGCGCGTTTTGCGGCAGATACAAGAGGAATCAACGTATAGCGACAAATCGTGGAAACATTGACTCATATGAAGACTATCATTGAGCCGTTCAAAATCAAATCCGTTGAACCGATCAAATTCACAACGGAAGAGGAGCGTGTGCGCATTCTCAAGAGAGCGCATTACAATCCGTTTCTGATTTCCGCCGAAGACGTCCTCATTGATTTGCTGACGGATAGCGGAACGTCTGCGATGAGCGCGAAGCAATGGTCTGGCATTATGGATGGCGACGAATCGTATGCCGGCTCACGCAGTTTCTTTCGGTTTGAAAAAAAGATACGAGACATTACAAGATTCAAACATATCATCCCAACGCACCAAGGGCGGGCGGCAGAAAAAATTTTGTTTTCCATCGTTGGCGGAAAAGGAAAGTCTATTCCCAACAACACGCACTTCGACACGACGCGAGCCAACGTGGGGTTTTCCGGCGCCGAGGCTGTGGACTTTTTGAATGAGCAAGGGAAGCACCCCGCCGTTATCGCCGACTTCAAGGGCAACATGGATGTCGATGCCCTCGAAACGTTTATCAAGAAAACGGGGCGGGAAAATATTCCACTGTGCATGCTGACGGTAACCAACAACTCCGGCGGCGGCCAGCCGGTCTCTATGGCCAACATCCGTGCAACAAAAAAGGTGTTAAAGAAATATCGCATTCCATTGTTCCTTGATGCGTGCCGATTTGCAGAAAACGCCTACTTCATTAAGCGAAGAGAGAAAGGTTACGCTCATCGAAGTATTCTGGAAATTGTGCAGGAAATGTTTTCGTATGCCGACGGTTGCACAATGAGCGCCAAGAAAGATGCGCTCGTCAATATGGGCGGCTTCCTTGCACTCGACGATTCAGAGCTTGCGGCGAAATGCAGAAACCTGCTCATCGTCACGGAAGGATTTCCGACGTACGGAGGCCTGGCAGGCAGAGACCTGGAGGCAATTGCGCAGGGGCTTGAAGAAGTTCTTCACGATGACTATTTGCACTATCGAATCCGCTCCGTAGAGTACTTGGGAGAGAAGCTGACAAAAATTGGAGTGCCCATCGTTTTGCCGCCAGGCGGACACGCCATCTACATCGACGCAAAGGAATTTCTCCCGCACGTTCCTATCGATCAATATCCCGGACAATCAATCGTCGTCGAATTGTTTCGGTTGGGCGGCATCCGTAGTGTGGAAATCGGGAGCGTCATGTTCGGCAAGTACGCGCCGGATGGCTCGCTGATCTCGCCTCCGATGGAATTAGTCCGGCTTGCAATTCCTCGCCGCGTCTACACGCAAAGCCACATTGACTATGTGGTCGAAGTTTTTTCCACGTTGGGCGAAAAGAAAAAAAGAATGCGTGGCTATCGCATTGTGGAAGAACCGCCCGTGCTGCGACATTTCACGGCAAAGTTCGCACCAGTTTAGGAAATATCCATTGCATTCCCCTCGCAAACTTGGTATTTTGCGATAGACCTCGTGAGGAAGAATGATCGCTTGTTCCGTTTGTCAAACTCAAAACGATACGTTTGCGGTTATCTGCTCAAACTGCAAAGCTTTTCTCCAGAATCGAATTCCCAATCTCGACCTCTTCCAAACGTCGTGGCGAGTGATTGAATCGCCTCGACAGGCATTCCACGATATTACGCTTGCCGACCACAAGAATTATTCGCTTATTCTTTACGGCATCTTTGGCATCGCGCTGACTTCGCTTGTTCTTTCGTTCGCACACCTCGGAGATTCTTTTTCTTCCCTGCTGGGAGTCATTGTGTTTTTGCTGGCAACAGGTTTCGCAGCGGGATTGTGTCTGGCTCCTTTTCTCAATACCGTTCACTGGGGACTTGCTAAAATAGTTGGAGGCAAGGGAGGATGGCGCATTTCACTCGGCCTCACGGCATACTCACTGGTACCTATGACGCTGTCAGTTGTTCTTCTACTCCCCATAGAACTTTTGACATTTGGTATGTACATCTTCACGGGAAATCCGCCGCCCTACGCCATCAAACCCGCACTGTATATTGTGCTCATCGGATTGGAAGGACTTCTTGCCGCCTGGAGTTTTCTTCTTCTCGTGAAGGCTACGGCAATCGGCTATCAACTTGAGACGGCGCGAAGTACGCTTATTGCGGTGCTTCTCATCCTTGTGGGGGGCGGGACTTTTTGGATTGGCACGAAATTTTTGATTCAGGCGCATGACAAAGGAATCGTTTGAGGAAATAGCACAAGAGGCATTTGACAGTCTGCCGGAATTATTCAAGCGGGAAGTAGACAATGTGCAAATTGTCGTTGAGGATTATCCGGATGAAGAGCAATCGCAGTTGAGCGGCGGAAATAAATACCAACTCTTGGGATTGTATCAAGGAATTCCGAAGCCTCATCGCAACACATGGTACGGGAGCGCACCCACGGTACCCGACAAGATTTCGTTGTTCCAGCAAAATATCGAAGCACAATGCCGAACAGAGGAAGAACTCCACGCGCGGATTCGCGAAGTACTCTTTCACGAACTCGGCCACTATTTTGGAATGAATGAAAAAGAAATTCGACGCGCTATGCGAAATTTTCTCTAACCATCACCAACCATCGAGTACTCTATGCCAAATGTTATCCTGCAAAT
>JACRFF010000053.1 GCA_016218005.1 Ignavibacteriales bacterium | reverse complement strand
TAGACAACCTGTGTAAGGTTTTTTGCCGGCACGGCTTCCAATTTCAACAGAGCCTCGATCGCATCCGGAATGGTCATGAACGGCAGCGTGGCCGATTCAGGAACAAAGCACGTGTAGGGTTTTCCCTGCGCCGCCATATGCAGCATCTCCGGCCCGTAATCGCTCGTGCCGCCCGTGGGGAGCGTTTGCGAACTGATCAATCCGGGAAACCGGAGCGCGCGAAAGTCGACGTGGCCTACCGCCGGCTGCGGATCAATTTGACGGTAGTACCAATTGTAATAGCGCCCAAGGTCCTCGCAGTAGCGCTTGTTGATGCCATACATTGTGCGTGCTTGAGTCCATTGAGTTTCTTTCACCTTGCCGGCGTTCATTTTCGTCTCTACGTCGGGCAGGCCATAGACGGCAATGGAACTGGGGAACAGGAATTTTACATTCTCGCCGGTTGCTCGCGATTGGCGCGCGGCAAGCTCCAGTAAGTTCAGCGTTCCATCGACGTTGACGCGATGGCCGAGTTCCGGTTCGCGCTCGGCTTTGGTGGAAAGAATCGCCGCAAGATGATAGATCGTTCTGAAATCATAGAAGGCCGCCAGCCGGTCAATGATCGTGCGATCCATAATATCGCCAACGACAACTTCGTGGCATCGATGTTTGATGTCTTTGCCAAGCGGATGGACGTCGAGCGCAACGATTCGAACATCCGATTGTTGCTTCGCGAGCCGGTCGATCAGACCATGCCCAATCTCGCCATTTGCTCCGGTAATCAAAACTGCTTTGGTGGACACAATCACTTCCTTCGTTTTTCAATTAACATCTGATGTTACGCAAGGGCATGGTTAAAATGGCCAGCCTGCTGCGCTGCCCGCCCGAACCCCCGCCTGCCATCCATGCCAGCCAGCAGCAGGCTGGGGTCGGGCAGGGCTTTGGCGGGCGGGTTTGGCAGGTTTTATATGTCGCTCCTACGGAGCTTGAATACAGGTGGATCATTCGTTCTACAAATATTTCGTCCCTCTGGGACTATAGACCTATGAACTTTGATGGAATAACGCGTATTTCCAAAGCTCCGTTAGTCCGAAGGACTCCTTTGGAGGAGCGAAATGTTTTGGATATCCATCCCTTTGGGAGTAGCAACACACAAGCATCAACAGTCAAGCCCCAGAGGGGCGACATTATACGGGTTTTTGTCCCTCTGCGTAACATCAGTTAACATAAACAATGCGCTATCCGAAATCAGACGACTCCCATCTTTGTACCCACTTTGGAAAAAGCTTCGAGCGCACGGTTGAGATGTTTGCGCGTGTGTGCCGCAGAAATCTGCACCCGCAATCGTGCCTCTCCCTGGGGAACCACGGGAAACCACAATCCCTTGACGTAGACGCCGTTCTTGAGAAGATTCACGCTCATCTGTTGAGCCACCGATGCTTCACCCAACATCACCGGTACAATGGGATGATTGCC
>JACRFF010000056.1 GCA_016218005.1 Ignavibacteriales bacterium | reverse complement strand
GGCTTGTCCTGCCGCACCTTTGACAAGATTATCGATCACTGAATGGAGGATGATCTGACCGTTCCGTTCATAGACCTTCCAACCGATATCGATATAATTCGTGTATTGTATGTGTTTGATCTCAGGAACCGCACTGCCGAGTAAACGAACGAACGGAGCGTTGCCGTAATATTGCCGGTACACTGCATCGATCTGTTCCGTGGTGATGGTTCCTTTCGGCACCGCATAGATGGAAGAGTAGATACCGCGTGTGATCGGGATGAGATGAGGCACAAATGTCACAGTTGCCTCAGCGCCGGCAAAGTCGCGGAGCACCGTCTCGATCTCCGGAGTGTGCTGATGCGTGCCGACCTTATATGCTTTCACGGATTCGTTCACTTCGGTGAATGAGAGGTCGACATTCGAACTTCTTCCCGCACCGGAGACACCGGATAAGGAACTGATCGTGATCCCGTGCGGTTCGATGAGTCCTTCTTTTACGAGCGGCAGCAGGGGAAGAAGCGCACTCGTCACATAACATCCGGGATTCGCAATCAGTTGAGCGGAAGAGATATTCTTCTTATTCCACTCCGGTAATCCATAGATTGCCTGTGCAAGTTGTGCCTGAGCCTTATGGTCGTGTTTATAATACTTCGTGTATAATTGAGGATCCTTCAGCCGAAAGTCTCCGCCGAGATCGATCACCGTTTTTCCGGCAGAAATAAGTTCGGGAACGAAGTTCATCGCTTCTCCCGAAGGAAGCGCGATGAAGATCAGATCATCATTGATGACTTTTTCACGTGCATACTCCTCGTACACAAGTGCGGTCCTGTTGCGGAAGTGAGGGTAGAGTTCATCCACCCGTTTGCCGGAGGATGCATTGGCAAAGACCTTGGTGACGGTCACTTCCGGATGACCAAGAAGGATCTTCAGGAGTTCTGCTCCGGAGTATCCGGAAGCGCCGATAATGGAGATGTGCTTTTTCATTGTTGCATAATTATACGAAAAAATGGATAATTATGCAATATCGTTTTCATCGGGAACGGTCAGGGCTAGAAGGATCGGATTCCGATGCGGAAGGTCCCTGAATGTTCATTCCGTCAGGTACTTCCGTGATGG
>JACRFF010000055.1 GCA_016218005.1 Ignavibacteriales bacterium | reverse complement strand
ATGAAAGTAGGGCTTATGTTTCTTTCTCATTTCACAATTTTTCTTCGCGCCTGCGCGCTGAAGCGCTTCGGCGCGCAAGCGCGTTCTTGGCGTCTTGGCGGTTCATCTTTCATTCAATGAGGGTTTTTCAACACCCTGCTAAGGTTAAAAGTATGACAGACGAGAAACAACCGAAAGATAAGCAAGCGCGCCGCGAAAAAACGGCAAAAGCGTCCGGCCAAACTGAAAAAGGATCGGCGAAAGGCGTTGCGACGCAGGAACAAGGTGCGCCTGCGCGTTTGTTCGAGCGGTATCGCAAAGACATCGTTCCCGCGCTGGCGAAGAAATTCCAATACAAAAGTGCAATGCAAGTGCCGAGACTTGAAAAAATCTCGATCAACATGGGAATCGGCCAAGCCACGCAGGATCCCAAATTGTTGGATGCCGCCGTTCGTGAGCTTGAGGCGATTACCGGACAGAAGGCGGCCGTTACGCGGGCGAAGAAAGCTATATCGAATTTCAAACTGCGCGAAGGTCTTGCGATCGGATGCCGCGTGACGCTGAGACGAGCGAAGATGTACGAGTTTCTTGATCGCTTCATCAGTGTGGCGTTGCCGCGCGTGCGCGATTTCCGCGGATTGCCCGACAAGTCCTTCGATGGACACGGCAATTACACGCTGGGTGTCAAGGAGCAAATTATTTTTCCGGAGATCGACGTTGACAAGGTAACGCGGATCTCCGGCATGGATATTACGTTCGTTACGACCGCAAAGAATGACGTCGAGTCGTACGAACTGTTGAAAGAACTGGGAATGCCCTTCGTGAAGCGGCAAGAAGTGGTTTCACCGTCGGCAAACGCATAACGGAAAGGATGTAGACTTGGCACGATTAGCAATGAGAGTGAAGGCGGCGCGAACCCCGAAGTATAAGGT
Organism: Ignavibacteriales bacterium; assembly: GCA_016218005.1. Taxonomy (GTDB): domain Bacteria; phylum Bacteroidota; class Ignavibacteria; order UBA10030; family UBA10030; genus JACRFF01. The sequence goes on along the minus strand of JACRFF010000055.1, from coordinate 4,422 downwards.
GCGGCAGCACAATCGTTGCGGCGTCTGCGGCAGGCCGCGCGCGTACTATCGGAAGTTTGGACTCTGCCGGTTGTGTTTCCGCAAAATGTCGCTCGAAGGAAAAATTCCCGGCGTTCGCAAGGCCAGTTGGTAATTCAATCACCATTGTACGAGAGAATCTTGTATGGCTGTTACTGATCCCGTTTCCGATTTTCTCACTCGTGTCCGGAATGCAGCGAAGGCGAAGCACCGGCGCGTCGATATTCCGGCTTCGAGCTTGAAGAAGGCAATAGCGCAGCTCTTGGTCGACCAGAAATTTATTGCTGGATTTGCGATGCTGGAGGATAAAAAGCAAGGCGTGTTGCGCGTGAACCTGAGGTATCATTCCGGGAAACCGGTTATTCGAGGTTTGCGCCGGATCAGCAAGCCCGGTATTCGGCAGTATCGAGGAGCGGAAGAGATGCCGCGTGTTTTCAACGGACTCGGCATTGCGATTGTTTCTACCAGCAAGGGTCTTATGACGGGAACGCAAGCGACGAAGCAACATCTGGGCGGCGAAGTGCTCGCCTACGTTTGGTAAGAAAAAGGAGAAGTTCCGTGTCTCGTATTGGAAAGAAACCGATTCAAATCCCGAAAGGCGTCGCCGTCGGTGTTGCGAATAATCTCGTAACCGTCAAGGGGCCTAAGGGTGAACTGAAAGCATCCGTGCACAAAAATGTTGCCGTAGAAGTGAAAGGGGCGGAAGTTGTCGTAACGCGCCGCTCCGACATGAAAGAAGACCGAGCATTGCACGGATTGTGGCGTGCGAACATCCAGAATATGGTCATCGGCGTTACCGAAGGGTACGCGAAGAAACTCGAAATCGTCGGCGTCGGTTACCGGGCAGAGATCAAAGGAAAGAAGCTGCATCTCTTGGTCGGATACAGCCACTCGATTTTATTTGCCGCGCCCGAAGGCGTTAAGCTTGAAGCGCCGACGCAAACGAACATTACCATCAGCGGCATCGACAAGCAATTGGTCGGCTTGACGGCGGCAAAGCTCCGTTCGTTCCGACCGCCCGAGCCGTACAAGGGCAAAGGCATCAAGTACGAAGGCGAGTACATCCGTCGCAAGGCAGGTAAAGCCGCGGCAACGGCGGGCGCAAAGTAACGCCGGATGAGCAAAGGAACGCGACACCATGATCCAAAAAAAATCATCTGAACGACGTCTCAAGGCAAAAGCCCGCATTCGGAAAAAAGTGTTTGGAACTCCGGAGAGGCCTCGCTTAGTGGTGAACAAGACTCTTCACCATGCCTACGCGCAAATCGTTGACGACATTGCCGGCAAGACGTTAGTTGCCGCATCGTCGGTTGCCAAGGATTTGAAAACGGGATTGAAGGACAAGAAGCCGATGGATGTGTTCAAAGAAGTCGGCAAGGTTGTTGCGCAAAAGGCGCTGGAGAAAAACATTACGCAGGTCGTGTTCGACCGGAACGGTTTTCTCTACCACGGCCGCATCAAGGCGTTAGCGGACGGTGCACGCGAAGGCGGATTGAAATTTTAACGGAAGAATGATTCTATGGCCAAACTGAGAGCAGGCGAACTCGAACTCAAAGAAAAACTCGTCCACGTCAACCGCGTGGCAAAAGTGGTCAAAGGCGGGCGTCGCTTTAGCTTTAGCGCGCTGGTTGTCGTTGGTGATGGCAAGGGCCATGTCGGCATCGGCCTCGGCAAAGCCAACGAAGTGGCGGATGCGATCGCCAAAGGAGTTGATGACGCGCGCAAAGTGCTCTACACTGTGCCGATCACCAAGGGCACAATTCCGCACGAAGTCATCGGCAAGTTCGGCGCCGGCAAGGTGATGTTGAAGCCCGCGTCTCCCGGCACCGGGTTGATCGCCGGCGGCGGTGTACGCGCCGTTCTGGAATCTGCGGGTGTCAAAGACGTGTTGACCAAGCAAATGGGTTCTGCCAATCCGCACAACGTTGTGAAGGCGACGCTCAAAGCGTTGTTGAGTCTTTCGGACGCTAAGATGTCGGCCGAGCGGCGCGGTATAACGATTCAAGAGTTGTTCCAACATAACTAAACGATAGCATCATGGCTGAAGCAAAAAAAATCAGGATTACGCAAACGGCGAGCGTCATCGACCAGCTGGAAAATGCCAAGCGCACCATCAAAGCGCTCGGGCTGGGACGTCCGAACTACGTTGTGGTGAAGAATGACACGCCGCAAGTGCGCGGAATGATCAACGCCGTCCGTCATCTCGTGAAAGTAGAAGAGGTGCGGCAATGAGCAAAGACGTTCTCAGCAACTTGACTCCGGCAAAAGGCTCGCGCAAAAAGACCAAGCGCATTGGGCGCGGCCAAGGTTCCGGGCACGGAGGAACGGCGACCAAGGGGCACAAGGGAGCAAAGGCGCGGTCGGGACACAAATTCAAGCTGTGGTTTGAAGGGGGTCAAATGCCGCTGACTCGGCGCGTGCCGAAGTTCGGTTTCAAGAGCCGCAATGCCGTTGATATGCAAGTGGTCAACGTGTCGACACTGGAAGAGTTGGCTCAGAAAAATCGATTAGCTGGCACGGTGACGCCGGCATCGCTATTTGTTGCGGGCGCGATATCCAAGAAGCATGAGCCGGTAAAGATTTTGGGAGATGGAAAGCTAACGTCAAAGTTGGAAATTTCTGCCCACGCCTTTAGCAAATCTGCCGTGACGAAGATCGAAGCCGCCGGCGGTACAGCAACCGTTCTTGCCACCAAGTCTGTTGAAGCGAAATAGATCGCATGAGCAAGTTTACCGAATCGCTGACGAACATTTTCAAAATCCAAGAACTGCGTGAACGATTAGTGTTCACCGCCGTGCTGCTCGTCGTTGTTCGCATCGGGTCGCACGTTACGCTGCCTGGCGTCGATGCCTCGCTCTTAGCAGACACCATTCGCCGGCAATCGGAAAACTCATTGTTCGGACTCTATGATCTGTTTGTCGGCGGCGCGTTTAGCAATGCGGCGATCTTTGCGCTCGGCATTATGCCGTACATCAGTTCTTCGATTGTGATCCAGTTGCTTGGCGCGGTGTGGCCGTACATCCAGAAATTGCAGAAAGAAGGGGAAGAAGGCCGGAAGAAGATTACGCAATACACGCGCTATGGCACGGTGTTGATTTCCATGCTTCAGGCCAGCGGCGTGGTTATTAAGCTTGTTCACACGACGACGCCCACGGGGTCGATTGTGCCGAATCCGGGATTCTTATTCAGCTTAAGCTCGATGGTGATTCTTACCGCGGGGACCATTTTCATGATGTGGTTGGGCGAACAGATTACCGAGCGCGGCATCGGCAACGGAATTTCTTTGATCATCTTCATCGGTATCATTGCCCGGTTCCCGCACGCCGTGCTGGATGAGTTACAGTTGGTGCGTTCCGGCTCGCGCAACCTGATCGTGGAGATCGTTATTCTTGTACTGATGGGATTGATCGTGGCGGGCGTTGTTCTGGTAACACAGGGAACGCGCCGCATTCCGGTGCAATACGCCAAGCGCGTGGTGGGAAGAAAAGTGTACGGCGGCGTCACTCAGTACATTCCATTGCGGGTGAACACCGCCGGCGTTATGCCGATCATCTTTGCGCAGGCCATTATGTTCATTCCGCAAATTGTTTTCTCGTTCTTTCCAGAAAATGATTTCATGGCGAACATTAACAACAACTGGTTCACTCATTCATCGTGGACTTATTCGTTCATCTACGCTTTGATGATCATCTTCTTCACGTATTTTTACACGGCAATCGCTTTCAACCCGAAGGATGTGTCGGACAACATGAAGAAGCAGGGCGGATTTATTCCCGGCATTCGTCCGGGTTCGCATACGTCAGATTTCATCGATAACATTCTCACAAAGATCACGCTGCCCGGCTCGGTGTTCTTGGCCATCATCGCCATTCTACCGACGTTTTTGATCAAGATGAATGTGACGCCGGGGTTTGCTTCATTCTTTGGCGGAACGAGCTTGCTGATCATTGTAGGCGTGGCGCTCGATACGCTCCAACAAGTCGAATCGCATTTGTTGATGCGGCACTACGATGGCTTTATGAAGAGCGGAAAGTTGCGCGGTCGCCGCGGATAGCAGAAACGTAATGGTGTATTTGAAGTCGCCGCGGGAAATCGAATTCATTCGTCAAAGCTCGCGGATTGTAGCAGACGTTCTCAAGTTGATCGGTGCGCAGATTCATCCCGGCATCACGACGCTTGAGCTTGACAAGGTGGCTGAAGATTACATTCGTGCGAACGGCGGTGTGCCGGCTTTCAAGGGATACGGCGACAATAAAAGCAATCTCTTTCCCGCTACGCTCTGTGTTTCGATCGATGCGGAAGTGGTGCACGGAATTCCGTCGCGCCGAGTCATTCAAGAAGGCCAAATCGTTTCAATCGACGTCGGCGTTCGGAAGAATGGCTACTACAGCGATGGCGCTTGGT
>JACRFF010000010.1 GCA_016218005.1 Ignavibacteriales bacterium | reverse complement strand
TTGGGATTCAATTGCAAAGCTTTCGTTATGTAGCGTCTCGCCTTCTCTAATTGGCGAAGTTTCATCCACGCAACTCCGCACGCGTGCCACAACGTCGCCTCGTCCGGATTTCGATCAATCGAAGATTCGAACGCTTCTGCCGCCTCCGCCCAGCGTGAAGATTCGACCAACGCTTTCCCTTCCAAATAAAATGCCCGCCAGCTTTCCGCGTGAGCGTGCTGCGCAACGCGCGCCGACTTCAGCGCCAACGAATGTTTTTTTCGGGCAAGTTGAACTTCCGCGATCCATTCGTGGATGTGTGGGAACTCTGAATCCAGCCGCACCACGCGCAGAAAATGTTGTTCAGCGTCTGCCAACTTCCCTTGTTCAAACCGAAGTTGTCCAAAGCTGTGTTGCAGCAGCGCCTTGAGTCGGGGAGACAACAAGCGGTTGCGGTCTTCCAATCGGCGCAGCAATCGTGTCGCCTTGTCGGTTCGGCCTTCCATCATATAGAACATCGCCAATCGCCATTGGAATTCAGCAGAATTCGACCCGCGTTCGATTGCCGACAGCAACACTTTTTCTACCGCATCGGGTTGACGGGAGGCGGCATAGAGTCCGGCCAACTCGAACCACGCTTCATCAAGCTCAGGAATGGATGAACAAAGCTGGCGGTAGATTTGGATGGCGTGCAGCGACTTGCCTTGCTCGGCATAGTCGCGCGCCTGACGAAGTTGATCGATAATATGCAACTCGTTCATCACGACGGCAAAATAGAAGTTCCAAACACGAAACGCAATCAAAAATCTCGTTGCATTGATTTCAAACCCACCTGAATGCCCAACACGGTTATAAGCATCGAAAGCACGGCAAGAACTGTTCCCGGCGCAACGATCACGTTCATCTTGAACGGTTTGAACGTGAACAACGTCAGAAAATATTCGTTGAGCGGCAGGATGACAATCGCAACGATGACCAGCAGCAAGAACAACGTGAACAAAAATGTCAACGTCGCTCCTTGCGTCGATGCAAGCCGAATCGGATTCTTCTCTGCATAGTTGACGAAGTAGGTCCCCAGCCCAAGATTGATCGACGAAGCGGCGAGCGCAACCCACCACGCACTATAGATGCCGAACCACAACAACATTGGCCGCCGGCCGCTGAACTTCGCAAACGGAACGTTGGTGACAACCGCAACGACCTGAGCAAGGACGAGCACGAGGATGAAGCCGAGAATCAATTTGATGAGGTACACTTTCCACGTTTCGATGGGGGCGCTGCGAATGACCCAGAATACATTGCCCTCCAAACTGGACATCGGAAATAAAAAACGCAAAGCCACCGAGCACGAAAGAAATCCGGCAAAGGCAAACAAGACCAAATACGTGAGCAATTGTATTTCCGTAACGCGCAATCGCAGATTGAGATTGCCGACGCTCAGCGCGAACACCATCGTCAGCACCACCATAACGATGAGATGAATCCATTGGCTCGGTTCCCGAAAAAACATGAAATATTCTCTCTTCAAGAGCACTTCAAGCTGGCGAGGCAAGGCGCTGACTTTTCGAAAATCGAATTTTCGTATGCGGTTCAAATGTGCGGGGTCGTTGCTGCGCGCCGCTACGTGCATGGATACCAGCCAGCTTCGATAATAGAATGCCGAGCCGATCACCAACACAACACCGAAGGCAGCCGCCGTCGCAAACAACAATCCGCCTGTTTGCAGAAAGGCGCGCGCAACTTCACCGCGCGCAAAAGAGAACAAAATATTCGCCGCCCAATGGCTGGGAAGATACGAGAGAAAGGTCGGCTCGAAAAAACGCAGCTGATCGGCAAAGCCGGGGCCGACCTGATTGACAAATTCAATGAGCCGAACCGGGTTCGAGTATCGGAAGAAAAGAGCAATGAGCACAACATAGAATCCCGCCAAGAGCGCCATCACTTGGCGAAACCCAATGCGGCCTGCAAGTTTCATAATGGCCATCAGAATCAAAACGGCGAGGCACGCTGCAAGAAACATGAACGGCACGAGCACAAACGCCATGACCACGACATACGCGTACCACGGATAATTGAGGTACGACCCGTAACCGAGCAGCGCGGTAAAGGTCACCAGAAACAGCGTGGCAGAGCTGTAGAGAAAATTGTCCAAGAACTTCAGCACGAACACTTGCGCATACGGTACCGGTTTCGTGAATAAGAAATTCACTTCCGCAGAACGGTAGAGCGTGGAATACGAAACAATAATGTTGCCGAGGTTGACGGCAATGAACAGCGTAAAGAACATCATCGAGAGGAACCGATGGAAGACATACAGTCCGACCTGCACGTTCCCTAGCAAGAATTTTGTAACGGCAAACGAGAGCGCGTACGCCCCGATCGAAAATCCGCCGAACACCAACAGCGAACCAAGTCCGCGCACTATCGAAACCCATTTCCACTCGAACGTGGATTTCAGAAATGCGCGAAACTTGTAACGGAGAATATGGAAAAACGTTTCTCTCACCGCATCATCGATTCGTCAGCGCAAGGAACAATGAATCCAACGTCCCATCATATTGCTGTTTGAACGTTTGCAGATGCTCGCGCGTATCCGCAAACACTAACTTGCCATTGTTGATGATTCCGATGCGGTCGCAAAGCTCTTCCGCAACCGGCAGGTTGTGCGTGGACATGAAGATCGAAACGCCGCTCGAAGCTTGTTGGTGCAATGTTTCGCGAACGATCTTCGCGCTGCGCGGGTCTAATCCGATCATCGGTTCATCGATAATGATGGTGTTGGGCTTGTGCAAGAGCGCAGATGCTATGGTGATTCGCTGCCGCATTCCCTGCGAGTAGTCTTCGGTCCGCTTATCCACCCACGACCCGATCTCGAAGTGTTCGATGGATTCCTCGACTCGTTCGCGCATCAACTGTTTCGGTATTTTGTACAAGCCGCCCACGAAGTACAGAAATTCTCGGCCGGTAAGTTTATCGTACAAAAACGGCTGGTCGGGGATATAGGCAATCGTTTGCTTGGCTTCCATGGGCTGGCTGGTCGTGCTAAAGCCGTTGATCGTAATCTCGCCGCTCGTGGGCGTGAACAATCCGCAGATCATTTTGATGGTTGTCGTCTTTCCCGCGCCATTGGGGCCGAGAAATCCAAAAAACTCTCCGGGCGCCACAGTCAATGTAAGGTCATCAACCGCGGTGAAACTGCCGAACTTCTTCGTGACGTTTTTCAGGTCAATCATATTTTCGGTCG
>JACRFF010000050.1 GCA_016218005.1 Ignavibacteriales bacterium | reverse complement strand
TGCCTACATTTATTATGGTTGATAGTTGATAGCCCGAGGAAACGGGCTATTTTTTTTGCTCAGCATTATGCAACAAGACTTTAAGTTGAAAATCGAAGATTTTTTGACCCCATGCCTCAATGAACTGAATGCATATCTTGTCGATGTGACTGTCGGGGGTGAGGGAAGAGGGAAAATAGTGACGGTTTTGGTTGATACAGAGAGTGGTATTTCGATACAACAGTGTGCTCAGATCAGCCGTGCACTTGGTCGTCTGTTTGATGCCGAAAACCTGATTGATGGACCGTACAGGTTAGAAGTTTCGTCGCCAGGCATTGACAAGCCGATAAAGCTGTTGAGACAATTCAAAAAATGTGTTGGGCGAAAATTCAGCGTGCAATATACTTTTGAAGACAAAACACGGAGCCTCGTCGGACGGCTTGAACTGATCGAAGGTAACGTGCTTCACTTTAGTACTGAAAACCAGCAGGAAGTGATAACGCTAGACTTTTCTACCATCATTGATGCTAGAGAAGTCTTGCCGTGGTAATGGTGGCAAGATATCTTGGAGGAATAGATGAATCAAGAAATTGTTGAATCGTTTTCCCAAATGGCTCGTGAAAAAGGGATTGACCGCGATATCCTCGTCGGTATTGTAGAGGATGTCTTTGGGATGATGATCAAGAAGAAATACGGACTGAATTCGAAGTATGATGTTGTGGTCAATATGGATAAGGGGGATATAGAAATCTACCTTGAAAAAGAAGTGGTCGAAACCGTTGAAGATCCCTCGATCCAAATTACCCCCGAAGAAGTCAAGCGAAAGTCCGGCGACCAGTTGGAGGTGGGCGAAGAATTTGTTGAAATTATCCCGCTTGCGGATTTCGGCCGCAGGCTTGTTATCAGCGCAAAGCAAAATCTGAATCAACGAATCAAGGAGATCGAGCGCGAAGCCATTTACAACGAGTATAGCAACTCCATGGGCGAAATTGTCGTCGGAGAAATCTATCAAATACGCAAAGGGCGCGGCGAGATTCTGGTGATGCACAATAAGAATGAATTGATCCTTCCGCGCAGCGAACAAATCTACAAGGAACGATACAAGAAAAGCGATACCATTCGTGCTGTGGTGAAAGAAGTGCGAAAAGGTTCCGGCAATCCGATGGTGATTATCTCCCGCACCGACCCGCAATTCTTGATGCGTCTTTTTGAGATTGAGATTCCGGAAATCTACGACGGCATTATTGAAATCAAACGAATTGCTCGTGAGCCTGGTGATCGGGCAAAAGTTGCAGTGCTTTCACACGACGATCGCATAGATGCGGTCGGCGCTTGCGTGGGTATGAAAGGCATCCGTATTCACGCCATTGTGCGTGAACTGAACAATGAAAACATTGACGTCATCAATTTTTCAGAGGAACCGCTTACCTTTATTCAACGCTCGTTAGCTCCCGCAAAGTTGAAAGACGTTCAAATCAACTTGGACGACAAGAAGGCGACGGTGCTCGTGGCTAACGATCAAGTTTCTTTGGCGATTGGTAAAGGCGGACAAAACGTTCGACTTGCATCGAAGCTTACCGGTTTCGACATCCAAGTTGTCAAAGAGGGGGGTGAGGAGGAAGAATATGACATGGATCTTTCGGAGTTCCGCGATGAGTTGGGCGATGTTCTCTTCCACAAGTTCTTTGATGAAGGATACGAGACTGTGCGCGATGTGATCGAATCTCCCAAAGAAGAGATCGTGAACACGCTCGGAATAGAAATAGCCAAGGTTGACGAAATCGTTGCCATGCTTACAAAGGGATTGGAAGAGGCGGAAGTGGAGAACGAGGAAGATGATGTTCCGTCCGTCCAAGACATCAAGCAACAAGAGGAGCGCAATCAAGGCGAAACAGCACCCGAAAAGGAGCCGAGTTGAACTGAGGGAATAGCTCCTCAATCAGGAAAGGTCCAATGGCTGACGCAACAGTCAAAAAATTGAAGATTTACAATCTGGCGAAAGATCTGAATCTAGCGCACGATACTATTATCGACTTCTTGAAGAAGAAGGGTTTCGAAGTCAAGAATCATATGAGTCCTGTGACGGACGAGATGGTAACGACGGTCCAAAGCCATTTCAAGAAGGAAAAGGATACGGCCGAGCGGCATCAAAAGCGAGTTCAGGAATTCAAATCTACGCGCAAGAAGGAACCTCTTGAGAAAGCGGATAAAAAGGCCGGGCTCAAAGAGGATATTGTTCCTGCGGCGGCAAAGTCTGTGGAAGTTGAAACCCCGGCGAAGACTGTTGAAGAAACGAAACCGAGCTTGATGGAATTCGCCGAAAAACTATCGGTTGAGATCGCGCCCTCCGAGTTACCCCCTCGGGAAGTTCCTGTTGCTGTACCCACGGAAGAATTGGCGTCCGCCGGAAAACGTAGGCGTGTTGTTGAACCATCTGTAAAAAAAGCTGAAGGCAAAGAAAAAAAGGTTTCACAGTCGCCTTTGGAGGTAGTCGTAGCCCGCCAACAGCGGGGATTGACGATCAAGGGGAAAATTGAACTTGGTGCGCCAACGAGCACAGCGAAAGAGTTAGAAGACGAAAAAAAGAAGAAGAAAAAGAAAAAGAAGCTCAAGGAAGAGGCAAGAAAACCCGGAAAAGCAGGCGCCGGAAAAGTAGAAGAAGTTGAAACCAAGGGACGCAAGCGGAAGAAATTGCGTCGGGCTGAAGTTGATACCAACGAGGTCGATCGCGCTATTCGCGAGACACTTACAGAAACGGTTGACGTAACAACTGTTTCTCGTGCGGCAATTCGAAAGAAGAAAAAAGAAAAACGCGAAGAAGAAGTGCAGCGCCTCCTCGAAGAACAAGAGCGTGAGCGCACGCAAATACGGGTGACAGAATTCGTAACGGTTGGCGAGTTGGCAAACCTCATGCGGGTCTCTGTGGCAGAAGTTATCAGTAAGGTCATGGGATTGGGAATCATGGTGTCGATCAACCAACGGCTCGATAAAGACACCATCACGCTTGTAGCGGATGAATTCGGTTTTCAAGTGAACTTTGAAGATCAATTTGCCGCCGATGTATTGCAGGATATTGTCGATGAGGCGGAGGATTTGCAATTGCGCGCCCCCGTGGTAACCATCATGGGGCATGTCGACCACGGGAAGACCTCGCTTCTTGATTACATCCGAAATGCCAACGTCGTTGCAGGAGAATCTGGAGGTATTACTCAGCACATCGGTGCGTACGAGGTGGCATTGCCTACCGGTAGGCGGATTACGTTTCTCGACACGCCTGGTCATGAAGCATTTACTGCCATGAGAGCGCGCGGCGCGCAGGTTACCGATATCGTTGTACTCGTGGTTGCTGCGGAAGATAACGTGATGCCGCAAACGATTGAGGCAATCAGCCACGCGCAAGCCGCGAATGTTCCGATCATCGTTGCCATCAACAAGATTGACAAGGCCGAGGCAAACCCGGATCGAATTAAGCAGCAGTTGGCTGAACGCGGCGTACTAGTGGAAGAGTATGGTGGAAAAAACCAGGTGGTGGCGCTTTCAGCAAAGACCGGCAAGAATGTTGACCTGTTGCTCGAAAAAATTCTTCTCGAGGCAGAAGTTCTCGACCTTAAAGCGAACCCCGATCGTCTTGCACGCGGGGTTGTCGTCGAGGCGGAACTGGATAAGGGTCGAGGGATTACAGCAACGGTATTGATTCAAAAAGGTACGCTGCACATTGGCGACGATTTTGTTTGCGGCGTATGGAGCGGTCGTGCGCGCGCTATGTTTGACGAACGCGGCCAGCGCGTGGAAGCGGCGCATCCGTCCCAGCCGGTGCAGCTCACCGGATTCGAGGGTATTCCGCAAGCCGGAGATGCGTTGGTCGTTATGAAAGACGACCGTGAAGCACGCGATATCAGCTTCCGCCGGCAACAGCTTAAGCGAGAGCAAGATTTTCGGCAGACGCGCCGCTTAACGCTTGACGACATTTCGAAACAGATCAAAGAAGGTCAGGTGCGTGAATTACCTGTGATCGTGAAGGCAGATGTCGACGGATCCGCAGAGGCATTGTCGGATTCATTGATGCGCTTGTCGACAAACGAAGTCAAGGTTCAAGTGATTCACAAGGCCGTCGGCGGCATCTCGGAATCCGACGTGTTGCTTGCAGTTGCCTCTCAGGCGGTCATCATCGGATTTCACGTTCGCCCGAACCTTAAGGCGCGACAACTTGCTCAGCAGGAAACTATCGATATCCGTCTCTACAACATTATCTACGACGCCATTAACGATGTGAAGAACGCCTTGGAGGGGATGCTGGCGCCAAGCATTCAGGAACAGGTGCTGGGTACGATTGAAGTGCGAGACGTGTTTAAGATTTCCAAAGTTGGCACCATTGCCGGCTGTTACGTTCGTGATGGCAGGATATCACGGCAAAGCAAAGTTCGTTTGATTCGTGATGGCATTGAGGTCTATAGCGGGTCGCTTGCATCTCTTAAGCGCTTCAAGGACGATGTGCGTGAAGTTGAGCAAGGCTTTGAGTGCGGCATTGGTCTGGAAAATTTCAATGACATCAAAGTTGCCGATATCATTGAAACGTACCAAATGGTGGAAACAAAACGTAAGCTTGAGTGATTTGTGTCGATCCGGACAGAAAGAGTTGCCGCCATCATCAAGGAAGAAGTTGGGCTCCTGCTGCAACGTGAGTTTCCCATGGAAGAGATTGGCCTGCTGACGCTGACGGAGGTCCGTGTAACACCGGATTTGAAACACGCCAAGCTTTTCGTCAGCATTATGGGAGACGAGGCACGGAAAAAGAAAACAATGAACTTGCTTGAGGGACAAAAAAAAGATGTCCGCTCACATTTGGCGCATCATTTGCATCTGAAATTTGTTCCCTCGGTCGAATTTGCTCTCGATGAATCGGTAGATACCGCTATGCGGTTGGAAACGTTGTTTCAGAAAATCAATTCTGAACGAAAGCAGGACGGATTGATTCAATGATGCCGAACAATTTGCATAATGGTTTCAGCGATAGCCGGCTGCTTCTGATCGACAAGCCGCTGGACTGGACTTCGTTTGACGTTGTTCGAAGAGTCCGGTCGGTGTTTCAATTGCGAAAGGTGGGTCATGCAGGCACTCTTGACCCAAGGGCTACCGGTCTTCTCATCGTTGCGACCGGGGCTATGACCAAGAGTTTGCAACAGTATGCCGACGATGAAAAAGAATATGAAGGAACTTTTCAGATAGGCATTCGAACACCGAGTTTTGATCTTGAGACGCCTGTTGCTGAGCAAAAGGATTGGACGCATATTCACGCCCCTCATATTTCAGAGTTGGCGCAGAAATTTATCGGCACCCAGCAACAATTACCCCCCATGTTTTCAGCGGTAAAGATTGGTGGAAGACCATTGTACCGGTTTGCACGAAAAGGTAGAACCATCGAGCGTGCGGAACGAACCATTGAGGTCAAAACGTTCGAGTTGACAAAAATTGTTTTGCCCGAGGTGCACTTTCACATCGTTTGCACGAAGGGTACCTATATTCGCGCGATTATTGATGACTTCGGTCAAAAGTTAGGGTGTGGTGCAACCTTGATTTCGCTGAGGCGCACGCGCATTGGTTCTTTCGTTGTCGAGGATGCATTATCCATTGATGAATTGGAGCGTTATCGGCAGATGACTGCCGATGTGGTCTGAAATTGTGAAAGTGTATCGCAACATAGCTGATGTCCCTCACGATAATAATTCTGTTATCACTGTCGGAACTTTTGACGGTATGCATCGGGCGCATCGTGCCATCCTTGCGGAAACCATTGCTAAGGCAAAAGCGTTTGACGGTCGGAGTGTTCTTGTTACATTCAATCCCCATCCGCGTGAAATCATTTTCCATAACGGACGCCCCATCGAACTTCTGACTTCACTGGAAGAGCGCATTGATCTTTGCCGTGAGCTTGGCATTGACGTATTTGTCGTGCTTCCTTTTGACACAAGGTTTTCACAACTAAGCGCACGTACATTCTATCGCCAGTACCTATTCGAGCGTATCGGTATGCGTGCCGTGGTGCTCGGTTCGGACCATCGCTTCGGGCACAATCGAGAGGGAAGCAAGGCGGAGCTTCTCAGCATGTCTGCGGAACTTGGCGTTGAGGTGCGTACCATCGACCAGATTGTAATCGGAGGCGAGCCTGTCAGCAGTACCCGCATTCGTCGGGCATTAACGGATGGCAAACCGGAGCTAGCGAATACATTGTTGGATCGGCCCTATGAACTCGGCGGCGTTGTCGTGCACGGCAATCAACGCGGCCGCACTTTAGGTTATCCGACTGCCAATATCGAGCCTCATTCTTCGAAAAAGCTTGTACCGAAGAACGGAGTCTATCTCAGCGGAGTTGTTGTCCGTCGTGAATCGTACTTCGGCCTGATGAGCATTGGAGTTCGACCGACATTTTATGAACAAGGGAAACGCATTGTTGAGGTTTACATATTGGATTTTGACGCCGACATCTACGATGAACCGATACGTGTCTCGTTGTTGCGTCGCCTTCGAGATGAACTCAAGTTCGATTCTGTCGGCAGTCTGATTTCGCAAATGGATAACGATAAGGCGCAAGGCTTACGCCTCATCAGCGAAATTGAAATTCAAAAAACACATTAACGCGTGCTATTGAAAGGAGCATTGCATGCCAATTACCAAGGAACAAAAACAAAACTACGTCAAACAGTATGGCAAGAGCCTAATAGATACGGGCACGCCCGAAGTGCAAATTGCCATTCTGACGGCCAGCATTAACAGCTTGACGCCGCATTTGTCGCTGCACAGCAAGGATCATCACTCGCGGCTCGGTTTGCTCAAGATGGTCGGGCGGCGGCGCAAACTGCTGGATTACTTAATGAAGAAAGACATCGGCCGCTATCGCAAAATTATTCAAGAACTTGAAATACGAAAGTAATGAGTTCACACGTGCGCTGAGAAATGGTTCTCGGCGGTTTTAGGAAAGACAATACTATGGCTCTAACAAAGGCTGTTGACCTCAACGGCAAAATGTTTTCATACGAAACCGGTCGATTGGCTAAACAGGCAGACGGCGCGGTGATGGTGCGTTACGCTGATACGATGGTGCTTGCTACCGTGGTCAGTGCAAGAGAAGCAAAAGAAGGTCAGGATTTTTTCCCCTTGCAAGTGGAGTACCGGGAAAAGACAGCGGCCGCGGGAAAAATTCCGGGTGGATTTTTCCGACGTGAGGGCCGCCCCAGTGAGCGGGAAGTTCTCTCATCCCGTTTGATTGACCGGCCTATCCGGCCGATGTTCCCGAAGAATTACACGAACGAGACACAAGTGCTTGTGACGGTCTATTCGGCTGACCTGCAGAACGACGCAGATGTTTTAGGGGCTTGCGCAGCATCGGCAGCGCTTATGGTTTCCGATGTTCCGTTCGATGGTCCGATTGCAGAGGTTCGCGTTGGACGCGTCAACGGTCAGTTTATCATCAATCCGACGTTCGAGGAGCTTGACCATAGCGATATGGATGTGACGGTTGCAGGCACTGAGGATTCGATTGTGATGGTGGAAGGTGAAAGCTCTGAAATCTCCGAATCTGACATGCTTGAAGCTCTCCGTACCGGACACGAAGCCATCAAGACGCTTTGCCGTCTTCAAATCGAACTTGCCGCAGAAGTTAAAAAAACAAAGCGCCCGATCGTTGCAACTGATATTCCTGAAGATCTTCGTGCAGAGGTTACTCGTCTTGAGGCAACACGACTTCAAGAGCTAAGCCGCACTGTGTTAGGAAAAGAAGAACGCGCCAGCGCAACGAATGCCGTCTACGAGGAAGTGACAAAGTTGCTGAGCGAAAAGTATCCTGAAAAGGAGCAACTCATTCACGACATCTTGCACGATATCGAGAAAGCCGCGATGCGCCAGACTATTCTCAACGAAGCCAAACGCCTTGATGGACGTGGTCTGACCGATATCAGATCCATCACGAATGAAGTCGGATTGCTGCCGCGAACGCACGGCTCAGCATTATTCACGCGAGGCGAAACGCAAAGTTTAACGACGGCAACACTGGGAACGAAAATGGACGAGCAAATGATTGACGGACTCGTTCCCGATACGACTAAGCGGTTTATGCTGCACTACAATTTCCCTCCCTTCAGCGTTGGAGAGGTTGGACGTGTCGGTTCGACGGGAAGACGAGAAATCGGCCACGGCAATCTTGCCGAGCGCGCGCTCAATGTCATGATTCCAGCAGAAAAGGAGTTCCCCTATACCATTCGCGTGGTGTCGGATATTCTCGAATCGAACGGTTCGTCGTCAATGGCGACCGTTTGCGCCGGCAGTCTTGCGCTGTTCGACGCTGGAGTGCCGCTGAAACGACCTGTCGCCGGCATTGCTATGGGGCTTGTGAAAGAAGGGGATCGAATCGCAATTCTCAGCGACATCCTTGGCAATGAAGACCACCTTGGCGATATGGATTTCAAAGTGGCGGGTACAACCGATGGCCTCACGGCGTTTCAAATGGATATCAAGATCAAGGGAATCTCGTTTGATATCATGGAGCGCGCTTTGAAACAGGCCAAGGCTGGCCGTCTGCATATTCTTGCGAAGATGGCTGAGACCCTTGCACAGCCGCGAACGGATTTGTCGCGGTATGCGCCTCGCTTGCAGAGTTTGAAGATTCCAGTCGATATGATCGGCGCGGTCATTGGCCCTGGCGGAAAAAACATTCGGCAAATTGTGAAAGATAGCGGAGCCGAAATCAACATCGAGGATGATGGAACGATCGTGATCGCCGCCGTCGAAAAGGAATCTGCGGATAAAGCGATTGAAGCCATCAAGCGAATTACACAGCTTCCAGAAGTGGGGGGGACGTACAAAGCGACCGTGAAGAAGGTCATGGAGTATGGCGCTTTTGTTGAGATACTCCCTGGAAAAGAAGGGCTTGTCCACGTATCGCAACTCGATGTCAATCGCATCGAAAAGGTTGAAGACTTCATTAAAGTCGGTGATGTGATTGACGTAAAGCTCATGCACATCGATGACTCCGGCAAACTCAGCCTTAGTCGTAAAGCATTATTGCCTGGAGGAGAGAACGCACACGAGGAAATCCAACGACAACGTGCGCGTAAAGGAAGCGGCGGGTCCAGAGGCGATAGAGAACGCGGCGATCATCACCGACCACGCAGATAACGCTCGTTGTGTATGATTCCTGAATCCTTGCTGTGCCAGATTACATATCTTCGCAGCAAGGATTTTCTTTTATGAAAAAAACGATTGCTCTATCCAAAGGTCTGCACGGCCAATTGGATCTTCCCGGCGATAAGTCGATTTCGCACCGCGCATTGATACTTGCCTCCCTTGCCCAAGGGAGATCGCCCATATCCAATCTTCTCGGCGCTGCCGATCCCAGCAGTACTCGGCGCTGCCTAGGCCGTCTCGGCGTACAATTTCACGAAGATGCAGCGACAGTTCTTGTTCATGGCAACGGATTGCACGGGTTGCGTGCGCCCAATGTCGATCTTGATTGCGGCAATTCTGGAACCACCATGCGATTGCTGGCGGGAGTGTTGGCTGGACAACCGTTTGTTACACGGCTTTTCGGGGATGAGTCATTGAACACGCGGCCAATGGGACGTATTGTTGACCCACTGTCAGAAATGGGTGCGCGCATCGAAGCCTCCTCCAAGCGTACAGCTCCATTGTTGATTGAAGGAAAGCGTCCGCTGAAATCCATTACGCATCAGCCGCCCACACCGAGCGCACAGGTTAAGTCTGCGGTGTTGCTTGCCGGATTATTTGCCGATGGAGAAACAGTGGTGCGTGAACCGCTCCTGACCCGCGATCACACTGAACGAATGCTTGGGGTTGCACCCACGTGGAATGGAGGGATGCATTCTGTAGCAATTCAAGGCGGCAGAACTATCCTGCCACAACAATACGAAATTCCAGGCGACGTTTCCTCGGCGGCATTTTTCGTTGTGGCAGCTGCGGTTATTCCGCGTTCGCAAATCTTGTTGAAGAATGTGGGAGTCAATCCTTCTCGAACGCACTTTCTTTCTATTCTGCAAAATCACGGAGCGAAAATTTTGGAACAAAATAAACGTGTCGTGTGCGGAGAACCTATCGCTGATGTTCTGGTAACGTCGGCAGAGCTGCGCGGCCCGATTCACCTGCGGCAGCAGGACGTGCCGTTGATGATCGACGAAATTCCATCCGTGGCGGTCTGTGCTCTGTTGGGAGCGTGTGAATTCGAAGTCCGAGGGGCAGAAGAGCTGCGCGCAAAAGAATCGGATAGGATATCATCAATGGTGAAAAATCTCAAAGTGTTGGGAGTGAAAGTGGAGGAGTACACAGATGGATTTGCATTTGGAAATAAAAATCAACTAATTGGCGGGGAAATTGACCCACAGGGCGATCATCGGATTGCAATGGCTTTTGCGATTGCGGGTTTGAAAATTCCTGGAGTTTCCATTCTCGGCCCCCAATGCACAAACATTTCTTTCCCCGGTTTCTGGGAATGCATTCAGAAGAGTGCCTACTAGTCCAAGAGGAGTGAACAATGGCAAGCGTTCGGCTGGAAAACATCCGCAAAGTGTACGAGGGAGGTATCGTTGCTGTCCACCGTCTTAGTCTTGACGTCAAGGACAGAGAGTTTGTCGTTCTTGTCGGCCCTTCGGGTTGCGGAAAATCTACGACACTTCGGATGATAGCAGGACTTGAAGAAATCACGGAAGGTAATCTCTACATTGACGGGCAGTTGGTGAACGACGTTCCTCCCAAGGACCGAGATATTGCCATGGTTTTTCAGAACTACGCTCTCTATCCACACATGACGGTGTATGAGAACATGGCGTTCGGATTGAAATTGCGAAAGTACTCACGAAACGAAATCGATCAACGTGTGCGAGAGGCGGCGCAGATTCTCGACATCGAAGGGTATCTCGACCGCAAGCCGAAATCGTTGTCAGGTGGTCAACGCCAGCGTGTCGCAGTCGGCCGCGCAATTGTGCGCAAGCCGAAAGTGTTCTTGTTTGACGAACCGCTCAGCAATCTGGACGCAAAACTTCGAGTGCAGATGCGGACGGAAATATCGAAGCTCCATCAACGCTTAAGTGCAACGATGATCTATGTAACGCACGATCAAACCGAAGCCATGACAATGGCGAGCACTATTGTGCTGATG
>JACRFF010000009.1 GCA_016218005.1 Ignavibacteriales bacterium | reverse complement strand
CGTGGCCCGGGCAGTACGGCGGCCGCGGCGGCGCATACGATTTCGATGGACAGCAACCGGCGGCTCAGCCCGCCTCGGGTTACCTGTGGGATGTGTGCAAGAAGTTTGGCGTCACCTACCGGTCGTACGGTGAATTTGTACGAAACGGCAAAACTGACCGCGACTCGGCAACATCGCATCTCGCCGGATTGAAAGGGCATATCGCTCCATTCTATCGGGGATGGGATTTGAGTTGCTCCGATATCGACCGCGTCAAAGCGTGGCAAAAGGAATTCGACGAGTACGAGCGCAACGGCAATCTTCCGCAATGTTGCATCTTCACTCTGCCGAATGATCACACGGCAGGCACCGGCAAGAATCAGTTGACGCCGCAAGCCTTCGTTGCCCAAAATGATTTTGCGCTTGGATTACTCGTCGAGCGAATATCCAAGAGCCGCTATTGGAAAGAGTCGGCCATCTTCGTTCTCGAAGATGACGCGCAGAACGGACCCGACCATGTGGACGCTCATCGCAGTGTCGGCATGGTGATCAGCCCGTACACCAAGCGAAAATTTGTCGACCACACGCTCTACACAACCGCGTCGATGCTGCGGACAATGGAGTTGTTTCTCGGTCTTCCTCCGATGAGCCAGTACGACGCCGCCGCCACACCCATGGCAAGTGCATTCACGCTCGCCGTGGATACGGCCGGTTACACTGTTGAACAGCCGCGGTACGACCTCACGAGAAAAAATCGCGACGGGGCGTACGGTCAACTGCTGATGGAACGAATGGATTTCACAACGGTCGATGCGGCGCCCGACCGCCTGTTCAATGAAATCATCTGGCAGTCGATCAAAGGAACATCCATGCCGGCGCCGAAATATTCGATCCTATCCGGCGTTCCGCGGGCAACAGAAAAACAGGAAGAGGATGACGACTAAGAAAATTCTCGTTGTCGATGACGAACAAGATATTCTTGACTTGCTCACATACAATCTTGCCAAGGCCGGCTTTGCGGTTTCGACGGCAAGCAACGGCAAGGAAGCGCTCGAACGCGCCGAGGCGGCGCCCGACCTCATTCTGCTCGACGTTATGATGCCCAAGATGGACGGGTTCGAGGTTGTCAAAGAACTCAAACGCGCCACGGCCACGAAAAACATTCCGGTCATCTTTCTGACCGCAAAAGGAATGGAGGTCGATGAAGTCGTTGGCCTTGAGCTTGGCGCCGACGATTACATTCTCAAACCGATTTCGATGACCAAACTGCTTGCCCGCGTGAAAACAGCGTTACGGCGGCAGCCATCGGATTCCACGCGCACGCCATCAGAGCTTGATTCAATCGTTATCGATACGCTGGAGATCGACCCGAAGCAATATCGTGTGCGTATCGATGGCAAGCCCATAGACTTTCCGAAGAAAGAATTCGAGACGCTTCTCTATCTTACCCGCCACCGCGACAACGTGGTAACGCGCGACAAACTGCTCAGCGCCGTCTGGGGCGAGAATGTCGTCGTGGTAGATAGGACGATCGATGTGCATATCCGAAAAATTCGTGAGAAGCTCGGCGCCTACGCAGACCATATTGAAACGGTCAAAGGCGTCGGGTACCGATTCCGCGGCGAGGAATAGATGCGCATCCGCACAAAGCTTGTTCTCACCAATGCCGGACTCTCGCTGCTCTTGCTCGTCGGCGCAGGTTTTGGCATCAGTCTCAAGCTCGAATCG
>JACRFF010000059.1 GCA_016218005.1 Ignavibacteriales bacterium | reverse complement strand
TCGCGATGTGGTGATTCCCTACGACAATATTTTTTTCAACGGCAAGCGCTGGATTGAAGTTGACCTTCTTCCGACAACGGACAACAATTCTGAGGTTCTGAGGAAATCGATTCAAGACCGTGCGGGGAAAACGACAGTCACCCTGGTTCTGCCGATTCGTTTTAACGGAATCTCGAAGACGTACACATTTTCCTTTCTGGCCACAGCCGCAACCCCAATTCCTTGGCGAGAGTATCAACCCGCCGCTCGGGTACCCGCCCCTCCTCAGCCAAAGAATCAAGTCGTAGATCAAGTAACGACCGCCATCCTCGCTTTTGGCATCCTTGGATTCACGGCATACGTTCTCTCACTTCAAAAAGCGCCGCCGAGCGAATGAGAAGGAACAAAATATTTGCCATCGCTCTCATGGCAGTGTTGATCGCGGCCGTGCTTGAAGGATGTTCAGCTTCAAAACCGGCGGCTGCAAAGCGAGACGTTTTCTTCCGCCCGTTGGTATCGCGCCGAACCGTGGTTGTTCCCTCGGCAACAAAACCGGAATTCGATTCCCTCAAGATTCAAGTCGAGCGGCTATCCAACCTGTTGGCGATCGTCATGGGACAACGAGCAACTCCGTCAACTTCTGATGAGAATTGGCACGACATCGCAAACTCGCTTGCTTCCACCAACCGACAGTTAGCGCAGAGGTTGAATGTGTTGGAATCGCGGATCAATTCCGGCGTCGTGGAGCGCATACGACCGGCGTGGATTGATTCGTTGCTGCAAGAAAATTTTGCGCTTCGCCAGCAGGTGGTGAATATGCGGCAGCATATCAATCAATTGGAATCCGAAACGCAGCCATCAGCAGCGCACGCGCAGCCAACGCCTCCACCTAACAAGGAAACGCCTCCGGTGCCAAGCGCGCCGCCAGACCTTACGGTTTCCAAAACGAAATCGGTTTCTTCTATGGCCGATGAGTATGCGATGGGGGTGGCGTTATTTCGTCAGCGGCGATATGACGACGCGCAGAACACTTTTCGTTCCTTGATCGAGCGCGGCATACGCGAAGACCTTGCCGATAATTGTGAATATTGGATTGGCGAATCGTACTATGCGCAACGCGATTGGCATCGGGCAACGGATTCTTTCCTTCGCGTCATTGCGATGCGCAACTCGAACAAAGCTCCCGACTCCTACTTGATGATGGGGAAATCGCAAGAACAGCTGGGTAATCTCGCCAAGGCAAAATCCGCGTTCGAGACTCTTATTCACGAATTTCCGAAGAGCGATGCTGCGCGCACCGCGCGAGCAAAACTTACGGAGTCCAAGTATCAAACTCTCCGTACTCCAAGCAAGCCCTCATTCATTTTATAGCTCCGACCAACGCGCCAAGTTGGAACATCAGGCAATATTCCGTACGTTGAACTTAGAAAAGTAGTTGACGACGCCTGCCTGCCGCAGGCAGGGTTTTCGATATCTATGCCAGCCTTAACAAGTGAATTCAAATCGGGGTACGTTGCCATCGTCGGTGAGCCGAATGTCGGCAAATCGACGCTGCTGAATGCGCTCCTCGGCGAAAAGCTTTCCATCGTTACCGCGAAACCGCAAACGACGCGGCAGCGCGTGCTCGGTATTTTCAACGATGAACGGGCACAAATCGTTTTTCTCGATACGCCCGGCCTTATCAAGCCGAAATACTTGCTTCACGCCAAGATGCTCGAGTTTGCCGATTGGGCGTTGGAGGATGCGGACCTCATCTTGATTATGACGGAAGTTGGGAAGCAAGGAACTCTTCCTTCTGAAGTTGAGGAGCGCGTACTGAAGCGGCATGCGGATAAAATTCTCTTTGCGGTTATCAACAAAGTCGATGCTGTCTACAAGCCGCACGTATTGCCGGTTATGGACAAACTGATTCGTCGAAACCAGTTTCGGGAAGTCATCCCCATCTCCGCGCTGAAACGGCAAAATCTGGATGACTTGTTGAATACCATCATCAGGTATTTGCCCAACGGAAACCCGTTGTATCCGACAGATATTTTGAGCGAGCATCCGGAGCGGTTTTTCGTGAGCGAGTTTATTCGCGAAAAAATCTTCGAGCGGTTTTCTCAGGAAGTTCCCTATTCGACGGCAGTCGAAATACGCGAGTTCAAAGAGCGTGAAACGGGCGGTGCTTACATCCTTGCCGATATTGTGGTCGAGCGGCCCACGCAAAAAGCCATTCTCATCGGAAAGCACGGACAATCGTTGAAAGAGGTTGGAAGCGCTGCGCGTGAGGAGATCGAACGATTTCTGCAACGCAAAGTCTTTTTGGAACTTTTCGTGAAGGTTCGGGAAAACTGGAGAGACAAAGAACAATCGTTGCGAAATCTCGGATATCATATGGGGAAGCAATAGTGTCGCTGAATACGCGAATCGTTGCAGGTCTGGCGGCAGTCACGATTATTTTTGGCACATCGTGGATGGCGAATAAGATTGTCGTCGAGTCTATTCCTCCCATTACCACGGCTGCGTTGAGGCTGCTGTTGGGTGCCTCTTGTTTATTCATTGGTGTGAAAGCCCAGCGCTTGTCGATCCCGCGCGAGCGGAGCTTCTATCGGGCGGTTGGCGCCATAGCCCTTTTATCGTTCTCGATTCCATTTGTGCTGACGAATTGGGGACTTCGGTATGTGCCAAGTGGATTGGCTGCCGTGATGTACGCGACCATGCCGTTCTGGGTAGCGCTTTTCTCAAGAATGTTTGTGGCAAAACATTCTCTCAATGTTTGGACAAAACTAAGTCTTGTGGTGGGGTTTCTCGGTGTGGTAATCATCCTGGGAGAAAACGTTTCATTGCGCGAGGTCAAATCCGTTTGGGGAATTCTCGCCGTACTTACATCGACGGCGATACAAGCATTTTCCTTGATCGCAGTGAAGATCGAGGGGGATCGATACAGCTCGACGGTCATGAATTTTGTCGCCATGGCTTTCTCGGGCATTGTCCTTCTCGTTGTCAGTCTCCTGCTTGAACCCGGCGCCACCGTGCAATTGAATCAGCGTGTACTTCTTTGGCTCATCTATTTGTCGCTGTTCGGCAACGGCATTGTGTTTGTTGTCTACTTTTGGCTCGTCAAGTTTGTGGAACCGGTGTTGCTTTCGATGGTATCGTTCGTTACCCCCGTGCTTGCAGTGGCGGTGGGAGTGTTCGCGTTGAATGAATCGTTGGGTTTGCAAGTCCTTATCGGAGCCTTCTTCGTGCTTGCGGGAATTGTGCTGGCAAACGGCCCCGGTCTTCGACGCCTGCTTGCAGGAAGGCAGGTCGTTTCGCAATGAGAAGTCTGGTTCGTCCCACATTATTCTGGCTCGCTGCTGTCTTCGCTGCCGTTCTCGCGCTTGGCTGGGGAGGCACCGGGCATTCGCTCATCAATGACAACACGGTTATCCACTTGCCCGTGTCGCTCAAAGGTTTTGTGGATAATCGCAGCATTCTGAAATCCAATGCCAGCGCAGCGGACTATCGAAAAAGCAGCGACCCGACCGAAGGCCCCAAACATTTTATGGATATCGATGATTATCCGGAATTCATAACGCACACCGTTTCTACCAATCTTGATACTTTAACGCTCAAGTACGGGTCGTCCCGCGTTACGAAGAATGGAATTAGTCCGTGGGCAACGGTGTGGGCGATGGATTCGATGACGGCTCAAATGAAACGAAGCGATTGGAGCAAACTGTGGCTTACCACGGCTGATCTTGGCCACTATGTGGGGGATCAACATCAGCCGTTGCATAATACGAAAGATTATGATGGTCGCGGTTCAATTACCGGCAGCAACGGTATTCATTCTCGATATGAAACGACGATGATTAACGCGTATTCCACTTCGCTTGCATTCAAATCGAGCCAAGTGAACTATGTCTCTCAGCCCGTGGACTATATTTTTGCTTTCATCTATGAAGCAAACTCGTATGTGGATTCCGTGTACAATGCCGATATCTATGCGCGGCAACTTTCCGGCTACTCCGGAAGCGGCAGTATTCCCAGTTCATACACTGCGGCGTTATGGGAGCGCACGCAAAGCTTTACCAAGCTTCAGTTCCAACGTGCAACAGAAGCGTGCGCCAACCTCATCTATACAGCTTGGGTCAATGCAGGTAGTCCGGTTGTTCCAAGCATCACAACGCTGGCAGAAAATACGATTGCACCGCTCACCTTTGCGTTGTACCAGAACTATCCCAATCCCTTCAATCCCTCGACAACCATTCGGTATTCTCTGGATCGGTCTGCACACGTTTCGCTTCGCGTGTATGATGTCCGTGGAGTTGAGGTGATGTCGTTGTTCGACAATGACCAGCCCACGGGTATGT
>JACRFF010000008.1 GCA_016218005.1 Ignavibacteriales bacterium | reverse complement strand
GTTTCCTTTCCGGCCATTGGGAAAAGCATTGGCCATCGGTGAGACCGAGGGAACGGTGAAGCTTGTCTTCGATGAGAAGTACGGCGAGTTGCTGGGAGCGCATATCATCGGGTCGGAGGCGACTGAAATGATTGCGGAACTTGGCATGGCAAAAGCGCTCGAAACGACGTGGGAGGAGTTGTTCAACACGATGCACGCCCATCCCACGCTCTCCGAGGCGGTGATGGAAGCGGCAGGGGAAGCGTTCGGGGTGGCGTTGAACATCTGATGAAATCTCTTGCCATCTGCGATATCGGAAGGACACGCTATGCCGATGCGTGGGCATTGCAGAAAAGCCTGTGGGAGCTGCGAAAAGTTGGTCTTGTCGGCGATACGCTGCTCTTGACTGAACACGCGCACGTCTACACGCTCGGCAAGGGAAGCGACGACAATCATCTGCTCGCGACCGAGCAAGAGTTATCGAGGGATGGCGTCGAGGTGTTTCATATCGACCGGGGCGGAGACGTTACCTACCACGGCCCCGGACAAATCGTTGGTTACCCTATTCTCGACCTCAACAACTATTTTTTAGATATCCACCGTTACCTCCGCAGCATCGAAGAGGCAGTTATTCTTACGCTCGAAACGTTTGGCATTCGCGCTCAACGCGAAGAGGAGATGACCGGCGTTTGGGTCGGAAGCGAGAAAATTGCCGCCATCGGCGTGAAGGTGAGCCGGTGGATTACGATGCACGGGTTCGCTCTCAACGTCAACACCGACCTGCAGAAGTTTGGACGGATCATTCCGTGCGGAATCTTTCACAAGGGCGTTACGTCGATGCAAAAGATTCTGGGCCGAGAGGTAGACTTGAAAGAAGTTCAAGAACATCTCACAAGAGCGTTTGCCAGAGTGTTCGGCGCAGAACTGACTTCGCTTGAAGCAGAATCGCTGCACGCAAAGATTGCTTCGATGGAAGTGAATGTCCATTCATAGGAGAGAAGGCGCGATGCCCAAGGCACACGCGGAAGTGGAAACACAAAACAAGAAATCTGAAGTTCTCACACAACAGGAACTGCTGCGCGCGTATCGTCTCATGGTGATAGCGCGGCACATCGATACCAAGCAGCTTATCCTCGTCAAGCAGGGGAAATGTTTCTTTCATATTGGCGGGTCAGGGCACGAGGCGGCGCAGGTTGGTATTGCGCTCAACTTGAAAGCAGGCCACGACTGGGCATTTCCGTACTATCGCGACCTTGCATTCTCGTTGGCACTTGGCGTTACTCCTGAAGATGTGTTCCTCGCCGCATTGCATCGCGCCGAAGACCCGAGCACCGGTGCGCGCCAAGCGCCGAGCCACTACGGCAAGAAAGAATTGAACATCCCGACGCAATCGAGTCCGACCGGAACACAATTTCTGCAAGCGGTGGGCGTGGCGTTGGCGGCGAAGAAAGAAGGCACCGACCAAGTCGTCTACGTTTCTTCCGGGGAAGGAACGACGAGCGAAGGAGAATTTTTCGAGGCCGTCAACTGGGCGTCGCGTGAATCGTTGCCGGTGATCTTCGTCGTTCAGGACAACAAGTTTGCCATTTCGGTTCCGGTGACGCAACAGACTGCCGGCGCTTCCATCTATGAAGTGACGAAAGGGTTCAAGGGACTCGAGCGCGTTGATTGTGATGGGACGAATTTTATCGAGACATTTCTTGCCGGCCAGAAAGCCGTGGCGCGGGCGCGCAAGGGTGAAGGTCCGACGCTGATTGTGGCTCACACGATCCGGCTTCTCGCGCATTCGTCTTCCGACGATCAAACAAAGTACCGGTCCAAAGATGATTTGGAACGCGATAAAGTACGCGACCCGATTCCGCAGATGGCTCGCTATCTCATCGAACAAGGTCATCTGACCGACAGCGAAGCCGATGCACTTCAGGATGAAGTGAAGAAATCAGTCGATGCCGTCGCTGAATGGGCAGAGTCTCGTCCGCTGCCCGATGCCGCCACGGTCGAACGTCATTTGTACGGCGAAGCTCATGCACATCCCGCGAAAAGTTTTATCGAGCCGCAGCACACGGGTAACAAAGTTGTTCTGGTAGATGCGGTCAACCACGCGCTTGCCGAAGAGATGGAGCGCGATGCAAAAGTAGTCGTGTTTGGTGAAGACGTTGCAGGAGGGAAGGGCGGAGTGTTCACCGCCACCAAGGGACTCACCGCAAAATTTGGCGAAGGCCGTTGCTTCAACTCGCCGTTGGCCGAGGCAAGTATTCTCGGCGTTGCCGTGGGGATGGCGCTGAAAGGATGGAAGCCGGTTCCGGAAATTCAATTCGGTGATTACATCTGGCCCGCGCTCATGCAAATCCGCGATGAACTGACGATGTACCGCTATCGTTCGGAGGGACGCTGGCCGTGTCCGGTGATTATTCGCGTGCCGGTCGGCGGATACATTCACGGCGGCCACTATCACAGCCAGAGCATCGACGGATTCTTCGCACACATGCCCGGAATCCGCATTGCGTATCCATCGCTTGCTTCGGACGCCAAAGGATTGCTCAAGGCGGCGATTCGCGGCGATGATCCGGTGCTCTTCATGGAACACAAAGGTCTCTATCGCCAAGGATACGTTTCATCGCCTGAACCTGGCGCCGACTATGTGCTGCCTTTCGGCGTTGCCGCAGTGCGGCGTGAAGGTCAACACGCCACGATCGTGACGTACGGGGCAACCGTTCAGCAATCGCTTGAAGCGGCGCGTGTGTTGGAAACACGCGGTGTGAACGTCGAAGTCATCGACCTCCGCACGCTCAATCCGCTGGACGAGGAAACGATATTCAACTCTGTAAGGAAAACGAACCGCGTGTTGGTTGTGCACGAAGATACATTAACCGGTGGATTTGGAGCGGAGATTGTTGCACGCATCAGCAAGTCGTGCTTCGAGCATCTCGATGCGCCGGTCAGCCGCGTTGCCGCGCTCGATATTCCCGTTCCCTACAGTCCGCCGCTGGAAGACGCCATGCTGCCGAACAAGGAAAAAATTGTGAAGGCGTTGGAAGAACTCACTGCCTACTGAGGATAAACGCATGCTCGTTGAAGTGGTGATGCCCAAGATGGGCGAGAGTATCCAAGAGGGGAAAATTCTCCGATGGACAAAAAAAGTCGGCGAAAAGATCGGCAAGGATGAAACCGTTCTTGAGATTAGCACGGACAAAGTAGATTCTGAAATTCCGTCGCCGGTGGCGGGAATTCTTGCGAAGATCATCGTGGCTGAGCAGGAAACCGTCCCCGTCGGTACAGTCATTGCGATGGTGGAAACAGACGCCTCGGCGAAGATCGATTCGTCTATCGCTCCTCCGAAGACGGCATCAACCGTTCCGTTTGAACCACCGCGACAAGCGTCTCCAGCTCCTGCGCTTCCTACCGCATCTCACGCCGCAGCCGCGCAGAGCGACCGCTTCTTTTCACCTCTGGTAAAATCGATTGCGCAGAAAGAGGGCATAGCGCTTTCAGAGTTGGCGGGAATTCAAGGTTCCGGTGCTGGCGGCCGAATCAACAAGCACGACGTGCTTGCCTATCTCGAAAAGCGAACATCTCATCCTTCTTCCGCGCCGGTTGTACGCGGCGATTTTTCGATGCCGAAAGCCGACCTGAAGGCGCTTGAAGCGAAGTATCCCTCTCCCCAATATCGTGTCGCGGCAATGGACACCATTCAGCAGAAGATGGCTGAGCATATGGTGCGCAGCGTTGCCACATCGCCGCACGTTGCCGCCATCGATGAAGTGGACGTAACGCGCATCGTCAACTATCGCGCGAAGCATACAGAGGCATTTGAACGGCGCGAAGGATTCAAACTGACGTACACGCCATTCTTTCTCCACGCAACGGTGCAAGCGCTGAAGGAATTTCCTGTGGTGAACACGTCGGTGGAGGGAGACAAGATCGTGTACAAAAGTTTCATCAACCTCGGCATGGCGGTTGCTACGCCCAACGGGTTGCTCGTTCCGTGCATCAAGAATGCTGAAGAAAAAAGTTTTATCGGATTGGCGCGCGCCGTAAATGATATTGCCCTTCGCTCGCGCAACAAGAAACTGACGCCGGACGACATTCAGGGTGGAACATTTTCCGTTACGAACTACGGAGTCTTCGGCAATATCATCGGCACGCCGATCATCAACCAGCCGCAAGTGGCGATTCTCGGTACCGGCGCGATCAAAAAACGTCCGATGGTGGTTACGGATGAGGATGGCAGCGATATGGTCGGCATTCGTTCGATGGTCTACTTCACGTTGTCGTTCGACCATCGCATCATCGACGGTGCGATAGGCGGGCAGTTTCTTGCTCGCATAAAACAGTTGCTGGAGAATTTCGATTTCAAAGCCGTGAGCGCCTAGAGACGAATAACAACGTAGCGATTGCGATACCATGGAATTCATTATTCAAGAAACAGCCGCAGTAACGGATTCGCCGAGAGAACGCCGTCCGGAGTGGTTGAAGGCTAAGATTCCCGGCGGGGAAAATTTCGCGCGCATTGATCACATCATGCGGACGAAGAACCTGCACACGGTGTGCGAAGAAGCGCGGTGTCCGAACATGGGTGAATGCTGGAACGCCGGTACTGCGACGTTCATGATTCTGGGTGATATTTGCACGCGCTCGTGCGGGTTCTGCAACGTGAAAACCGGCCGACCGGGCTACGGCTTAGATTGGGACGAGCCGCACCGCGTAGCAGAAGCAGTCGAGTTAATGAACATCAAGCACGCGGTCATCACCTCTGTCAATCGCGATGAGCGTGCGGATGGGGGCGCTCCCATCTTTGCCGAAACCATCAGACTGATTCGAGAACGAGTTCCCGGCTGCACCATTGAAGTGCTCATACCGGATTTCAAAGGCAGCGAGGAAGCGCTGAACCTTGTGGTTGATGCGCGTCCGGAAATTCTCAATCACAATATCGAAACCGTGCCGCGGCTTTATCGCAAGGTTCGCCCGCAAGCCAACTATCAGCAATCGCTC
>JACRFF010000049.1 GCA_016218005.1 Ignavibacteriales bacterium | reverse complement strand
GCCCACCGACGGCCAGAATTTATGATTCTTGACGAACGGCAGCGCGAACGCCGCTTGGGTGCGCGAATACGGATGCTTCCACTCGCCGGCAATTTCCATTGCGGTATGCGGCGCGCCTTTCAAAACATTATCGCTCTTATCCGCCTTGCCATCGGCCACTTCTTGGATTTCTTTTCGAATCTGAATCAGCGCGTCGGCAAAGCGGTCGAGTTCGGATTTCGGTTCGCTCTCCGTCGGCTCTATCATCAACGTGCCCGCAACGGGGAATGAAACGGTTGGCGCGTGGAATCCATAGTCCATCAATCGCTTGGCAATATCTTCCACTTCAATTCCCGCGGTATCTTTGAACTCTTTCATGTTGAGAATAAATTCGTGCGCTACGCGGTGCTGTGTGCCTTGATACAGCACGGCATAGTGCTTCTCCAAGCGTGCCTTCAAATAGTTGGCGTTGAGGATGGCATACTTTGTCGCTTCGGTAAGTCCGGCAGCGCCCAACATTTTGATGTAGGCGTACGAAATCAACAGAATGCTCGGGCTTCCCCACGGCGTAGACGATATGGCCGAAATCGCTTTCTAGCCGCCAATCTTCACGACTGAATGTCCCGGCAAGTACGGCGTCAGATGGCGCGCAACGCAGATCGGCCCCATGCCGGGCCCGCCGCCGCCGTGCGGTATGGCAAACGTCTTGTGCAGATTGATGTGGCAAACATCGGCGCCAATGATGGCCGGGCTTGTCAATCCTACTTGCGCGTTGAGGTTCGCTCCATCCATGTACACAAGGCCGTCATTCTGATGGATGATATCGCAGATTTCCCTAATCCGCTCTTCAAAGACTCCGTGCGTTGAAGGATACGTTACCATCAGCGCGGCAAGCGTGTCTTTGTACTGAACGGCTTTGGCTTTCATATCGGCAACGTCGATGTTGCCCATCGCGTCGCAGTTCACCACCACGACCTTCATTCCGGCCATGACGGCGCTGGCGGGATTTGTTCCGTGTGCCGAGGAAGGAATGAGCGCAACCGTGCGCTGCACCTGCCCCCGGTCTTGATGATATGCGCGAATGACAAGCAGTCCGGTGTACTCGCCCTGCGCACCGGAGTTTGGCTGCAGTGAACACGCGGCAAATCCGGTGAGCTTGCACAGCGCCGACTCCAGTTCACGGAAGATGGCGTGATAACCTTCCACTTGGTCTTGCGGAACGAACGGATGCACCTCTGCGAATTCAGGCCAGCTGACCGGCAGCAACTCGGTGGCGGCGTTCAATTTCATCGTGCACGAACCTAAGGGAATCATCGACTGTGTGAGCGACAAATCCTTGTTCTCGAGACTCTTGATGTATCGCATCATCTCCGTTTCAGAATGATACATCGAGAAGACCGGGTGCTGCATGAACTTGCTTGCGCGTGCAATGGGGGGAGGCAGGGCAACGCTGAAGCCGGCATATTTTTGCGAGAGATGGTCCGGCGGCGCCATCATTCCTTTTGCCTCGGCAAATATCCGACGCAACGTTTCGACGTCGCCTGCCGTCGTCGTTTCATCAAATGCAATTCCAATCGTTGAAGCGTCAATCGTGCGCAGATTGTATCCGGCTTGCACGGCAAGTTTGAGGATTTGTCCGGTCGACTCGCCCGTTTCGATTCTCAGCGTGTCAAAGTAAGCGGCATTCTTTTGAACGAACCCGATCGGCTTCAGTTCTGATTCCAACATCTTCGCAAAGCCGTGGACGCGGAGGGCGATTCGCTTCAACCCTTCCGGGCCATGATAGACGCCATACATGCCGGCCATGATCGCCAGCAACGCTTGCGCAGTGCAAATGTTCGACGTGGCTTTTTCTCTTCTGATATGCTGTT
Organism: Ignavibacteriales bacterium; assembly: GCA_016218005.1. Taxonomy (GTDB): domain Bacteria; phylum Bacteroidota; class Ignavibacteria; order UBA10030; family UBA10030; genus JACRFF01. Next base: position 4,288 of record JACRFF010000049.1, on the reverse strand, counting down.
CTCGCGTTTGCAAAGTCATCCGGTACGCCGTGTTGTTGTGCGCATCGATGGAGACGCCAATGATGCGCCCCGGCATAACGCGGATGTACTCATTCTTCGCCGCAAAGAACCCTGCGTGCGGCCCGCCGAAGCCGAGCGGTACACCAAAGCGTTGCGAGTTGCCGATAACAACATCGGCGCCAAATTCCCCGGGCGGCGTAATGACCGCCAGACTCAAGAGATCGGCGGCCACTATCACCATCAAGCCATGCTCGTGCGCATTCTGAACAAACGGGCGATAATCGAGCAACGCTCCATCGTGAGCCGGATATTGGATCAGTGCGCCAAAAAACGAGTTGTCGAACTGAATCGTCTCGTGATTGCCAACGGCGATTTCAATTCCCAGTGGAATCGCTCGAGTCCGAACCACATCGATCGTCTGCGCAAAGCAACGTTCCGACACGAAAAATTTTTTCGCGGCGCGTCCGTTGCCCCCCTTGTTCACAACGCCAAAGGCCATCGACATCGCCTCAGCGGCGGCAGTGCCTTCATCCAACAGCGATGCGTTCGCCACATCCATGCCGGTGAGGTCGGCAACCATGGTTTGGTAGTTCAGCAGCGCCTCAAGCCGTCCTTGTGAAATTTCCGGTTGATACGGCGTGTACTGCGTATACCAGCCCGGATTTTCAAAGATGTTGCGCTTCATAACACTCGGGACGATGCAGTTGTAGTAGCCCTGTCCGAGGTATGACGTGAGAACCCGGTTCTTTGCCGCAATGGCTTTTAGCGATCCGAGAAACTCGTGCTCGCTCATGGGCGGCGGCAAGTTCAGCGGCTCGGCGCACCTAATGCCGGCAGGAACCGTCTCACCGATCAATTGGTCGAGCGAGGCAGCGCCGACAGCCTTGAGCATTTCTATTTCATCGTGAGGCCGCGGACCGATATGACGTGAACGAAAATCGGCTGTGTCAAAGATTGATGTCGTCATGTGCGTTGATCTTGGTCGTGTTGTGGGTATCCCTGCCTGTCCGGATTTCGGCCAGGCCTCGGCCTGAGGCTTCGCCCTGAGGCTCAGCCCGAAGGCTCAATCGAGCCGCAGGCGGGCATCCCTTTGGGAAAAGATTTCAGATTTGTGAAGTCGGATATAGTCTAATGCCTGTGCGGCTGCGGATTGTTCCGCGTCCTTTTTGCTTCGGCCTGAGCCGATGCCCAGCGGTTTTTTTCCGATCGCAACTTCCACCGTGAACCGCCGGTCGTGCTCTGGGCCTTCTTCTTTCACTACGGCGTATTTGGGGATTCCCAGCGCGTTCCCTTGCGAGTACTCCAGCAGTGCGCTCTTGTAGTTGTCGTCGGTAAGAGCGGTTGCCATCGCTTCCGGATGATCCAAGAGATGGATGCGAACAAAACGCTTTGCCGCTTCTGCGCCGCCATCGAGATAGGTGGCACCCAGAATGGCTTCAAAGGCGTCGGCAAGAATAGATTCGGAGCCGCTGTCGATGGATTGGGCGGCGCTCGTGCTCAAGAGCAGGAAATCGGTCAGGTTCATGTCGCGTGCGCGTATTGCTAAGGTTTTGCGATTGACGAGGCGCGCCCGCAATTTCGTGAGCACCCCTTCTTCTTCGAGCGGATGTTTCTTGTACAGGTCTTCCGCTACCACGGCATTGAGCACGGCATCGCCGAGAAATTCCAAACGCTCATTCGACCCCCATTCTTTTCCGATGAGTTGCAGGTACGAACGATGCATCAGCGCTTGCAGGAATAGCTGCCATTGACGCGGACGGTAACGAATCGTGCGTTCAAAGCGGGAAAAATCGAAACCGGACGCACGCAATCGATCCACCAACATCGCAACGTGCGGACCACCGCGGCGGAGACGGACAACAAGCGGAATGAATTGATCGAAAAGTATCGAAACCTTCTGGCCCAACACAACGAACCCCAGCCCGCCGATTTAGAGCGTGTGTGAAAATTGGATGTTAAGTAGGTTTGGGTTGTGAATTCAAACTGAAAACAAAATCTTTTCCTCAAGAAATTTGATTCTCACACATGCTCTTTAGCGAGGGAGAAACTAGTTTTGAAATTTCTTGAACAACAACGAGGCGTTGTGCCCGCCGAAACCGAATGTATTGCTGATGGCAATATCTACTCTGCGGTCAATTGCGCCGGCGGTTGTGTAGTTCAGGTCGCAGTCCGGGTCGGGCGTCTCGTAGTTGATTGTGGGATGCACTTTGTTGTTGACGACGGCAAGGATTGTCGCCACTGCTTCGACGGCGCCGGCAGCGCCCAACAGGTGGCCAATCATGGATTTCGTCGAATTGATGGCCAACTTTTTCGCGTGCTCGCCAAAGACAATCTTAATAGCGGCAGATTCGTTTTTGTCGCCCACCGGCGTTGACGTGCCGTGCGTGTTAATGTGGTCAACTTCCGAAGAGGACAATCCCGCGTCTTGAATGGCACGCTTCATCGAACGCTGCGCTCCTTCACCCATCGGCGCCGGCTCGGTGATGTGGTGCGCATCTGCGGTGAAACCGATACCGGCAATCTCCGCGTAGATACGGGCGCCGCGCCGCACAGCATGGCCGAGCTCCTCAAGCACAAGCACCGCTCCTCCTTCACCCATCACGAATCCATCGCGGCCTGCATCGAACGGACGACTCGCTTTCTCGGGCGCATCGTTGCGGGTCGAGAGCGCCTTCATAGCATTGAAGCCGCCGATACCGGTCGGACAAATGCTCGCTTCCGATCCACCAGCAATCATAACGTCGGCGTCGCCTCGTTGAATCAAAATTGCCGCATCGCCTACCGCGTGCGATGAAGTTGCGCACGCCGAGGTGGTGGCATAGTTCGGGCCTTTCAAGCCGTGCTGCATCGAAATTCTGCCTGCCGCAATATCGGCGATCATCATCGGGATAAAGAACGGACTGATGAAGCGCGGACCGTTGTGCTTGAAAATCAACTCCTGCTGCGCAGCAAACGTCGTCATTCCGCCAATCCCGGAGCCGAAAATGACGCCGGCCATCGTTCGGTCAATCGAATCGAGATTCAATCCGGAGTCCTTGATCGCCATGTCGGCTGCTACAAGGCCGAAGTGCGTATACGGGTCGGTGCGTTGAGCTAGTTTGCGGTCAAGGTAATCCAACACCTTGAATCCCTTCACCTCGCACGCAAACTTTGTCTCGTAGGCAGACGTGTCAAAGTAGGTAATGGGCGCCGCTCCACTCTTGCCCGCCACCAAAGCCTGCCAGTATTCTTGAACCGAATTCCCGATAGGGGTAATCGCTCCCATACCCGTCACGACTACCCGCCGATTATTTCCGAACGCCATAAACGTTGCTCGATTAACCCAAAAGAAAAACGTACGCCTCAGGCGCACGCTTGGGACTTAGTTGATGCCTTTACCTTTAAGATAGTTGATGACATCTCCGACGCTTGCAATCTTCTCAGCGTCTTCATCCGGAATCTGGATGTTGAATGCCTTCTCAAACTCCATCACCAATTCGACAGTATCGAGCGAATCGGCGCCGAGGTCATTCGTGAAAGATGCTTCCGGCGTAACTTGAGCTGCATCGACGCCCAGTTTCGCCACGATGATTTCTTTTACTTTGTCGTTCACACCAGCCATGGTGCTGTCTCCTCTTATGTTGTTAATGATGTCGTTGCTCGAATTCCAACGCCCGCCGACACAGGCAAGCTGTTTACATAACAATGCCGCCATCGACGCACATAACCTGCCCCGTAACGTAGCTTGCACCGGCTGACGCGAGAAACACTGCAACGGAGGCGATTTCTTCCGGCTTCGCCGTCCGCTTCATCGGAATTATCCCTACCAATGCTTCCCGCTGTTGCGGCGTCAACGTCTCCGTCATATCGGTATCGACAAAACCAGGTGCGATTGCATTGACTTGAATATTGCGAGAAGCGAGTTCTTTTGCAAGTGTTTTTGTCAGACCGAGCATACCAGCTTTCGCGGCGGCATAGTTGGCTTGGCCGGCATTGCCAATGACCCCGCTAATCGACGCGATGTTGATGATACGACCTTCCCGTTGGCCCATCATCGGGCGACATACGGCTTTGGAAAAATTGAACGCGCTTTTGAGGTTTGTGTCAAGAACGTCGTCCCAGTCCTGCTCGCTCATGCGCATCAACAATCCGTCTTTCGCGATGCCGGCATTGTTGACCAGAATATCAATGCGTTGGAATTCCTTGAGCACCGCATCGACCGCAAGCTGTGCGCCGTTGAAGTCCTTCGCGTCGGATTGTAGGGCGAGCGCCTTGCGGCCCTTCGCTTCGATGGCGGCTTTGACCTCTT
>JACRFF010000046.1 GCA_016218005.1 Ignavibacteriales bacterium | reverse complement strand
TTTTTTCGCTTTGGCCCTATGTGCCCCACGTTGAGTATGAACTTGTCGATGTCGTGTTGCTCTCGAAATAGGTCGGGCGTGGCGTTGGCAAAACGCTCCTCCACACCGTTGGGCACGACGAAGATTTTTTCGGATTCTATGCCAAGGCCATCGTGCACAAGCGCCGCTTCCTCCGATGTATTCGGCAAGACCGCCTTCGACCAACGGCACATATCCAAGCGCAAAGAATTTTCTACCATGCTTCCAGGCACGATGCGCTGCACAACTCCGCCTGCCGCTGTCAGAATCTTGACGAATGCCGACGGCCATTGCGTGTAGAAGATCGGCGAGACAACAAACGGCACGCCATTGAGCCGCAACACGTTGGCGAGATGGTAGGTACCGACATTCGCCGCAAACACGTGAACGAGGTCGTACTTCGCTCTATCAAACTCAGACCACGCATCCAGCAAATCCACCGAAACGCCAAGACGCTCAAGTTCTGATTTCGTCTGAAGGATTTGCGTGCGAGGCCCCCCTTTTAGCATCATCACGGCGGAATATGTAGCAAAGCAAATTTTCATGAGTATCGGTGAATGGTGATGCGTTATTCGATGAAGGTGCGAGTGAACTTTGTGATCAATCCGAGCACAGCGTCGATTCCCTTTACCAGCAGTATCCGGTAATTGAATTGCTTTGAACGAAGGTAATCGCTCGGCAAGGCAGGTTTCGTCGGTACCGGGCGCCAGTCGAGTTGGGAAAGATCTGCCGCAAACCGCACGGGTGCAAATGCCTCCATGCCATTGTTCACGATTCGAACCGAAACATCTTCTGCCTTCGCCGAAGAAGTAATCTCCAGCTTTCCCTTATCGAACCGAATGGATGGGATTGCATCCAACCGCCTCTTCCACCAACGCGCGTAATCTCCAAAACGAAACGCCTTGAGCTTTTGAGATTGTACAAGCTCGAAGACGAAATCCAGAACTTCCAGATTTTCATCGCCAGGATGATGGAGAAAAGCAATCGCTTCCCGTGCTGAAAGCTTTTCTTCGATCACTCGCTTGTAATAATGCTTCATGGCTTCCACGCTGTAGCTGTGGCGGCGG
>JACRFF010000045.1 GCA_016218005.1 Ignavibacteriales bacterium | reverse complement strand
GAACTTCGCTGACGTTCGGCATGACTGCGCGTACGCCGAACGTGCACGGCAAAGTGGTGGCAATATCCGAATCGGGGTACCCAACGTTGCGTGTGAAAGAACGCGGAAAACGAGCGTTCGATATCAAGCTCTCAGTGGCCGGAGAACATAACGCGCACAACGCGCTTGCGGCGGCGGCCATTGGCTTGGCGGTCAAAATTTCCGCCAAAGACGTCGTTGAAGCGCTGGAAGCGTTTGTTGCTGCCAACAAACGTATGCAGGTAATCAAAGTCAACGGCATCATCGTGTTGAACGACACCTACAATTCCAATCCGGATTCAACGCTGGTGGCGCTTGCCACGCTTCGGTCTATTGCCTCGCGTGGAAAAAAGATCGTCGTGCTGGCAGACATGCTGGAACTTGGCGCAGCTGCCGTGAACGAACATCGGCTCATCGGTGAATCGATTGCGAAGCACGGCGTGCAGGCACTGTGGACGTTTGGCCCGCTTTCGCGTTCCACGCACGACGCGGCAACGGTTGCCATCAAACATCATTTTGAGGACAAGCAGCAATTGTGCGCGGATCTTGCGGGAGTTCTTGCGCCGGGCGACGTCGTGCTGGTAAAAGGCTCGCGCAGCATGAAGATGGAAGAAGTAGTTGCGTATTTGCAGGATCGTCTGAGCAAAGCGGCATAAGGAGCGAACGTGCTCTACTATTTTCTCACATACCTGCATCTGAAGTACGACATTCCCGGTTTCGGAGTGTTTCGGTACATCACGTTTCGTGCCGGTGCGGCGGCGGTCACGGCGCTGATCATTGCGTTCTGGCTCGGGCCCAAAATCATTCGCAAGCTTCAAAAGCTGCAAATCGGCGAAGCGGCAAAAGTGGAAGCGCCGAAGACGCATCTCTCCAAAGCCGGCACGCCGACGATGGGCGGATTGATCGTGCACGCGGCAATTCTCATTCCGGCGCTGCTGTGGACCGACGTGAAGAACGGTTACATTCTGCTGATTCTCTTTGTTACGGTCGCGCTGGGCGCAGTTGGTTTTTTTGACGACTACTTGAAGGTGGTGAAGAAGAAACCCAAAGGGTTGATTGGCCGCTATAAGATCGTGGGGCAAGTGTTGGTGGGGTTCGTGGTCGGAGGCATCATCTACTTTGTGCCGCATTGGATTGACTCGACCTTGGTGCCGTTGAAATCGAGCACAACGGTACCGTTTGTAAAAAACCTCGAGCTCGATCTCGGCTGGTTCTACATTCCGACCGTCATCTTCATCATTACCGCGACATCGAACGCCGTGAACCTGACGGACGGTTTAGATGGACTTGCCATCGGCACGGTTGGCATCGTGAGCATAACGCTGGCGGTGATCACCTACATTTCCGGCCACGCGGTGTGGAGTCAATACCTGACGATTCCGTTTCTCCGTGGCAACGGTGAACTCGCCATCTACTGTGCGGCAATGACCGGCGCTTCGCTGGGATTTCTCTGGTTCAATGCCCATCCCGCACAAGTGTTTATGGGTGATACCGGATCGTTGGCGCTTGGCGGCATGATCGGCGCCTTGTGCGTGATGATCAAGAAAGAATTGTTGCTGCCGACGCTCGGCGGCGTGTTTCTCGTAGAAACGCTCTCGGTGATCATTCAACGGTTCTACTTCAAGTACACCAAGAAGAAGTACGGTGAAGGCCGTCGCGTGTTCAAGATGGCGCCGATCCATCATCACTTCGAGATGCTCGGCTGGTCGGAACCAAAGATCGTGATGCGATTCTACATCATCGCCATTTTGCTGATGATCGTCAGTCTGGCGACGTTCAAAGTGCGATGATGGAAGTTCGTGGTACACGTGTGAGCGTTATTGGCGCCGCGCGCAGCGGTGTGGCGGTTGCAAAATTGATGCAGTCCAAGGGTGCGGCAGTATTTGTCAGCGATGGCGCCGCGGATGAAAAAATCACTGCGCAAGTTGCTGAACTGAAAAGCGCGGGCATTGCGTGCGAAATCGGCGGACACTCCGCGCGCGTGTACGAATCGACGCTGATGATACTAAGTCCGGGCGTGCCGAGCGATGCGCCCGTCGTATTCGAAGCTCAACGCCGAGGCGTCAAGGTGGTGAGCGAGTTGGAAGCGGCAAGTTGGTTCTGTCCGTGTCCCATTGTCGGCATCACGGGTACCAACGGCAAGACGACAACCACGGCGTTGACGGGACGGGTTCTCGGCGATGCAAAAAAAAATCCCGTGGTGGCAGGAAACATCGGCACAGCATTCTCGGGTGTCGTAGAAGCGATGACGAAAAATCACATTGCGGTGCTTGAAGTGAGCAGTTTTCAGCTTGATCATTGCACAACGTTTCACCCAAAGGTTTCGGCAATCTTGAACATTACTCCCGACCACTTGGATCGGTATGGAAATTCCATGGAGCGATATGCAGCTTCGAAGGCGCGTATCTTCCAAAATCAATCCGCCGACGACACGTTGGTCTATTGTGCCGACGATGAATGGACGGCATTAACCGTCCGGTCCGTAAGGACTCCTTCGGAGCGCTTGCCCGCCGATGGCCAGGCGGGGGGGCGTGCACGAAAGCTTGCGTTCAGCGTGAAGTCGAAGCAGAGCGAAGGCGCATTTGTCGAGCAAGGAATTCTGAAAGCGCAGCTCGGCGGCTCGCTGTACGAAATTCTCGACGTGGAACAGATCAGTATTAAAGGTACGCACAATCTGTACAACGCCATGGCGGCAACATTGATCGGATTGAGGATGGGCGTCAGTCCCGCGTCGATTCGAGCAACGCTGAAGAACTTCAAAGCCGTTGAGCATCGGCTGGAGTTTGTGCGGGAACTCGACGGCGTGCGCTACTACAACGATTCAAAAGCAACCAACGTGGATGCGGTATGGTATGCGCTGCAAGCGTTCAAGGAACCGATTGTTTTATTGCTCGGCGGCCGCGACAAGGGGAACGATTACGCACGACTGAACGAGTTGGTGCGCAATCGCGTTCGCTCCATCGTTGCCATTGGCGAGTCCGCGGCAACCGTGGAGAACGCATTCAAGAAGCTCGTTCCCGTAATAATTGCCGCATCCATCGACGAAGCGGTTGCAACGGCGAAATCGCTGGCTCGTTCCGGCGATGTCGTGCTGTTATCGCCGGCGTGTGCATCGTTCGACTGGTTCAAGAACTACGAACAGCGCGGGCAGGTGTTCAAACAATTAGTCGTGAATCTCTAACATCCCGAAGGGACAAATGCTCACGAATCGACAGCGTAACCACATTGACGTTCCGACGCTCACCGCCGTGCTCGTGTTGATGGTGTTGAGTCTCGGCGTCGTCTATAGCGCTTCGGCGTCGTGGGCATACGAAAAGTTCGGCACCAGCAGTCGATTGCTGAACTCGCATTTGATCAAAGTGCTGCTGGGAATCGGCGCAATGTTTGTGGGGATGATGCTGCCGTACAAAATATACCAGAGACTGACAAAGCCGGCGTTAATTGCCGCGTTGGTGTTCCTCGGCATCACGTTGGTCTTGGGCGGGGAAATGAAAGGCGCAACGCGCTGGCTGCACTTCGGCGGGATGAGCTTTCAACCATCGGAGTTTGCAAAGTTCGCGCTCCTCTTTCATCTCTGTGCGCTCGTCTCGACGAAACAGGAGCTTATGAAAGATTTCAAGCGTGGATTTATTCCCGTGATGATCTGGGTAGGGTTGGTGTCTGTCTTCGTGTTGGCACAGCCCAACTTCAGTGCCGGCGTAATGATCCTTGCGTTGAGCATCGTCGTGCTGTATGTGGGGTGTGCGCGACTCAGCCATCTATTCTTAGCTGCGGCGGCGATGCTTCCCGTTATTGCAGTCTACGTGCTCATGGCGCCGTACCGTCGTGAACGCATCATGATGTTCTTGGATGGACACTCAAACGGCAAACCGAACTATCAATTGTTGCAGGGCATCATCGGGTTCGGCAACGGCGGACTTTTCGGCGTTGGGCCGGGAGAAAGCCGGCAGCGCGATTTTTTTCTGCCGGAATCGTACGGCGATTTTGTTTTCTCGATTGTCGGCGAAGAGTACGGCTTGATCGGCACGGTGCTGTTCATGGGATTGTTCTTGTTCATCATGTTGCGTGGATTCAGAATTGCCAAGTACGCGCAAGATGATTTTGGCAGATTGCTCGCTCTTGCCATTACGAGCACGGTAACATTGTACGCGCTGGTCAATGCGTCGGTTGCGCTGGGAATTCTTCCTACCACCGGCCAGCCGATGCCGTTCGTCAGCTACGGCGGGTCGTCCTTGATATTTTCGTCGTTTGCCATCGGCGTGCTGCTGAATATTTCCGCGTTCACCGATATGCATCCGCGGGAACAAAAACACGGCGGTCAGCTTTCCGAAGCGGCCACTCGCGCTGCTGCTTCGGATTTCGGCGAGACCTCGGCGAGGCCTCGGCCTGAGGGCTTCGTCGAGCTCAGCCGAGACGCTCGGCCCGAAGGCTCGGTCGAGCCGCTTAATCGAGCCGCAGGCAGGCAGGCGGGCGTTGGAACGGTGTACTGAAAGCCGATCGGGTGGCAAGAGCACCGCGCATACTGTTGGCGGGCGGCGGTACCGGCGGGCACGTATTTCCCGCGCTGGCCATTGCTGATGAACTGAAGAAGCGTCTGCCGATTGCGTCGTTTCTGTTTATCGGCACGAGAGACAAGATTGAAGCGCGGGTCGTTCCGGAGCGCGGATATGCGTTCGATACAATCTGGATCAGCGGGTTCCATCGTCGTTTGCGTTTTGGCAACCTGCTCTTTCCGATAAAAGTGGCGGTGGCAATGATACAATCGTTCTTTCTCATCAAGAAGTTCAAACCGGATGTCGTCATCGGCACGGGTGGCTATGTGTGTGGACCGATTCTGCTTGCGGCGTCGCTCCTTGGCGTGAAGACCGTGATCCACGAATCGAATAGTTATCCCGGCGTCACCACGCGCTTGCTTGCACATCGTGTAACGATGGTGATAACGGCGTTCGATGCAACGCAGCAATGGTTGAAGCGGACCGACAACGTCGTTCGTATCGGCACGCCGGTGCGCGAAGCGCTCGGTTCGATACCGCGTGAAGAAGCCGCGCGTCGGCTTAAAATCGACCCGAACAAAAAAACGGTTCTCGTCTTCGGAGGAAGTCTGGGCGCCGCTTCCATCAACAATGCAATGCTATGCATAACGGGTGAATTGCAGAACGAGGGCATTCAAGTATTGTGGCAAACGGGCGCGTCGGACTACGAACGGATCGCCAGACAAACAACCGTGCGCTCAGTGAGTTGGTTGGGTGCGTTCATTGACCGGATGGAAGACGCCTATGCTGCTGCCGACGTGGTGGTGTGCAGGGCGGGCGCGTTGACCATTGCCGAGTTGACGCGGCTGGGCAAGCCGGCGATTCTCATACCGTATCCCCGCGCAGCGGGCGACCACCAAACGATAAATGCGAAAGTGCTTCTCAATGCCGGAGCGGCAAAACTTATCGCAGACAGCGAAGTTCGGGAAAAACTGAAGGATGCAATTACTGAACTTCTTGCAGATGAATCTGCGCGCAAACACATGGCGCGTGCAAGCCGTGCACTCGGCACGCCTCACGCCGGAGCGGCGATTGCCGAAACGATTCTCAAATTGATACAATGAACTACCCTGCAGTCCCGACAAGTCGGGACAGGGTATCCGGTGAAATTCGCCGTAGCATCCAACCCGCCTACGCTAAAGCTTCGTCGGATTCACCTCGCCATTCATCCCCGTAGCAAGCTATGGGGTATTCTGGCGAAGGCGAATAAAACATGCACAGAACATTCAAATACAAACTCGACTTCTACTATCAACAGACATTGATCTATTTGATGACGTTGGTGTTGTACGCCGGCATCAAAGGAAGCTTTGTGGAAAACGAGTTCGTCTTTGTGTTCAAAGACCCGATTGTCGGCATCATCATCTTTTTCTTTCTGATTGCGCTCGTCACGTTATTGCTCAATCTGTACCGCGAGCGCAGGCTTGTGGTGGAAGACCACCGAATCGTTTTCCACTCACGGAAGCGCGAACGAGAGGTTCGCATAGATGAGATCGAATGGATGCACATCGGACGCGAGCGCATGGTGCAAACAGCCGGGCGCTTTCAGCAGATCACGATCAAGCTGAAAGGCCGGCGTCGGCCGTTCCGCGTTCGCGTTGGGCGGTACGAGCGCGACCGTGAATTGGTGGCGGAAATGGAACGGCTCGCTCAACACGTGCCGAAGCGGAAACATCGGCGATTTGATTTTCGGCGCAGCACGGAGCAATAATGAACTACCCTGCAGTAAGCTGCAGGGTTTCCGGTGAAATTCGCCGTAGCATCCAATCCGCCTACGCTACCCGCTCCGACTCGTCGGAGACGAGGCGAGAAGCTTCGGCGGATTCGCCTTGCCATTCATCCCCGTAGCAAGCTATGGGGTATTCTGGCGAAGGCGAATAATTTTCTTGATAACCGGATAACCATGTTTCGTTCAATCAAAAAACTTCATTTCGTCGGCATCGGCGGCATTGGGATGAGCGGCATTGCGGAAATTCTGCTCGACCAAGGATTCAAAGTGAGCGGCTCGGATCGAGCGCTCTCGAAGGAAACCGAACGGCTTCATCAATTGGGCGCAATCGTGTTTGAAGGCCACAAGGCCGAGAACGTTGCAACGGATGTGGATACGCTGGTGTACTCCTCCGCAGTTCAGCCCGATAATCCGGAAGTGATCGAAGCCCTGCGCCGCAAGATTCCCGTGGTGCGCCGCGCAGAAATGTTGGCGGAAGTCATGCGGCTCAAGTACGGCATCGGTATTGCCGGCACGCATGGTAAAACGACGACAACATCGATGGTGAGCTTGGTGTTGATGGAGGGCGGCCTCGACCCCACGGTCATCGTTGGCGGCAAGTTGAGCGGTCTCGGCGGCACCAACGCGCGTCTCGGCAAGGGCGAGTTCATCGTGGTGGAGGCGGATGAGTTCGACCGGTCGTTCCTTTCCATCACGCCGACCATTGCCGTGCTGACGACACTGGAGACCGACCATCTTGATTGTTACCGCGACCTTGAAGATATCAAAGGCGCATTCGTCCAATTCGCGAACAAGGTTCCGTTTTACGGATTTGTTGTTCTCAGTCTTGATGAACCCGCGTTGCTCGATATCATGCCGCACTTGAGCAAAAAGAAAATCATTACGTACGGCTTGAATCCTCAGGCAGACGTTCAAGCGGTGGATATTCAACATAAAGAGAACACGACCACCTACACGCTTGTGCGCGGCAACAAGGATCTCGGGCAGATTGCGCTTCACGTGCCGGGCAAGCACAACGTGCAAAATTCCCTCGGCGCCATTTCTGTTGCGCTGGAACTTGGAGTTCCGTTTGCCAAAATCAAAGCAGGCATCGAACGGTTTGCCGGCGTCTATCGCCGCTGGGAGAAAAAGGGAGAAGTGAACGGCGTTACGCTGTATGACGACTACGCGCATCACCCCACGGAATGCCGCGCCACGCTTGCCGGCGCAAAGTCCGGATGGCGCCGCCGCGTTGTGTGCGTGTTTCAGCCGCACTTGTTTTCACGCACGCGGGATTTCTATGAAGACTTCGGGAAGGCGTTTCTTTTGGCCGATGTGTTGGTGCTGACCGACGTCTATCCGGCGCGTGAAGAACCGATTCAAGGCGTTACGGGGGAATTGATCGTCAACGCCGCAAAACAATTTGGACACAAAGAAGTGCATTACGTTCCAGACAAGAACAACGTGCCGGCGTTTCTCAAATCCATTGTAAGGCCGGGCGACATCGTTATTACTATGGGGGCGGGAGACATTTGGAAGTACGGCGAAAAATTTTTGACGCTCCTCCAGCAGAAGTAGCCGAGATGGTTCGACTGGAAGACATTCAATCGTTCTTTCGCGGCTGGGTGGCGGCGAACGAACCGATGGTGCGCTATACTTCAATGCGTGTCGGCGGCGCGGCAGATTTCTACCTTGAGCCTGCGGACAAAGACGACATGGTTGCGCTCGTGAAGTTTTTGGATGCGAACGCGGTGCCGTGGATGATGGTGGGGCGAGGCAGCAACATGCTCGTGAGCGATGAGGGAATTCGCGGCGCGGTTATCAACGCGGAATCGGCCATCTCCAACGTGAGTCTCGAGGGCGGCATCGTCACGGCAGAAGCCGGCGTGCGGCTCAATCGCTTTGTGGATTTTTGTATTCAGCATGAACTTGCGGGAGTGGAGATGCTGGCGGGAATTCCCGGCACGGTCGGCGGAGCGGTGGTGATGAATGCCGGCGCGCACGGCGGCGAAATATCCGACCATCTCGTCGACATAGAAGTTTTGCGGAACGGGTCGATTCAATGGATTGATAAAGCCGCTGCGAAGTTTTCGTACCGCCGTTCGGGTCTTGAGCACGATGCCGTGTTGAGCGCAAGGTTCAAGCTTACGAAAGGAAACAAAGAGAAGCTGGCACACCAGCGTCGTGAATTGATCTTGAAACGCAACCAGACGCAGCCGTTGGAACTGCCGAACTCCGGCAGCATGTTCAAAAATCCCCCGAACACATTTGCGGCGAAGCTCATCGAGCAAGCCGGATTAAAGGGGAAGCGGGTCGGCCGCGCGGAGATTTCCGAGAAACATGCCAACTTCATCGTGAATCTCGGCGATGCGAAGGCGGCGGATGTGGTTCGCTTGTTGGAGCTTGCACGGCGAACGGTGTATCAGAACACCGGGCTGATGCTGGAATTGGAAGTGAAACTGGTGGGATTTTCTGACGACGTGAAAAGAAAATTCGCATGAGCAAGAATCCGCATCGTCGGCACCAAACAATTTTTGTTCTCGTGATGGTAATGGGCGCCGTGATGATTGTCGCCGCGCATCTCTGGAAATCAAGCCTGCGTGTGGTGCACTTTACGGTGGCAGGCAATCGGATTACGGAGATGAACGAGATTCTTCAGCTT